>NZ_JAPDBZ010000054.1:0-24352 GCF_027705505.1 Aeromonas sp. QDB56 | reverse complement strand
TTAAAGAGCGACGCAGCTTTTGGCTGCTGCGGGAGTGGCATTCTACTCAACCGCCTTCTCGAGTCAAGCCTTATTTTTACAGGCTTTTCGAGGCTATCGACTCAGGCTTTGCGTTGCCGCTTGCACTGTCGATGGAGGCGCATTATAGGGAGCGAATTCGTTCTGGCAACCCCTCCCATGCAATAAAATTGCAAAAATCGGCACTTTTTTAGTTATTCATGTCCAAGCACAGCTTTTATACAGGCTTATCCACAGGAGAAGCCCTCAACGGCACTACAGCAGCCACACGCCATCACTCACGGCCTGCTTAATACGTCAGATGGACAATGACATTGCCCTACTCTGGGCTATGTAACACGAACCGCTGTCGTTCAGGTAGAGATAAAGACTTAATATAGAGACTATTGAAAAATCATCGCTCACTTACAAAGTAAGGCAGTAGAGGCAGTAGAGGCAGTAGAGGCAGTAGAGGCAGTAGAGGCAGTAGAGGCAGTAGAGGCAGTAGAGGCAGTAGAGGCAGTAGAGGCAGTAGAGGCAGTAGAGGCAGTAGAGGCAGTAGAGGCAGTAGAGGCAGTAGAGGCAGTAGAGGCAGTATCAGAATCCACCAAAAGAAAAGCCGGGACAAGCCCGGCTTTTTCTTTTATCACTCAGCAGCTGCTTCAGCAGCGGCCGGGCGGTCTACCAGCTCAATGTAAGCCATAGGAGCGTTGTCGCCAGCACGGAAACCGCATTTCAGAATGCGAGTATAACCGCCGGCGCGCTCCAGGTAGCGCGGGCCCAGTTCATTGAACAGCTTAGCCACGATCGCGTTATCGCGAGTACGGGCAAATGCCAGGCGACGATTAGCAACGCTATCAGTCTTGGCAAGGGTGATCAGCGGTTCAACTACACGACGCAGCTCTTTTGCCTTAGGCAGAGTCGTCTTGATGATCTCATGACGAACCAGGGAGCTGGCCATGTTGCGGAACATAGCCTGACGATGGCTGCTGTTCCGGTTCAGTTGACGACCACTCAAACGATGGCGCATGACCTTATCCTTCTAACTAAATCTGTGAAACCCGTAATCTGGATTACTCGTCAGCGATGCTGGCGGGCGGCCAGTTCTCAAGGCGCATGCCAAGAGACAGACCACGGGAGGCCAACACGTCCTTGATCTCAGTCAGGGACTTCTTACCGAGGTTAGGAGTCTTAAGCAACTCAACTTCGGTACGCTGTACCAGATCACCAATATAGTGGATAGCTTCTGCCTTCAGACAGTTCGCTGAACGAACTGTCAGCTCCAAATCATCGACAGGACGCAGCAGAATCGGATCAAACTCGGGTTTCTCTTCTTTCTTCTCGGGCACGCTGACATCGCGCAGATCCACGAAGGCTTCCAGTTGCTCTGCCAGAATAGTGGCTGAACGACGGATGGCTTCTTCCGGTTCCAGAGTACCATTGGTCTCCATGTCGATAACCAGCTTGTCCAAGTCGGTGCGCTGTTCCACACGTGCCGCCTCGACATTGTAGGCGATGCGAACGATGGGGCTGAACGCGGAGTCCAGCAGCAGGCGACCGATAGGACGCTCTTCATCATCGTTGTGAACACGAGCAGAAGCAGGCACATAACCACGACCGCGCTGAACTTTCAGGCGCATGCTGATCTCAGCATTTGCACCAGTCAGGTGGCAGATTACGTGCTCCGGGTTTACGATCTCGACTTCATCACCGTGAGTGATATCACCAGCGGTAACGGGGCCTGTTCCAGACTTGGTCAGGGACAGAGTTACCTCGTCCTTGCCTTCCAGCTTCACAGCGATACCTTTCAGGTTGAGCAGGATTTCAAGAATGTCTTCCTGTACACCTTCTTTGCTGCTGTACTCGTGCAGTACTCCGTCGATCTCGACTTCAGTAACCGCACAACCGGGCATAGATGACAGCAAAATACGACGCAGGGCATTGCCCAGCGTGTGGCCAAAGCCACGCTCAAGCGGCTCGAGAGTCACTTTCGCGTGAGTCGGGCTAACTTGCTCGATGTCAACTAGCCGCGGTTTAAGAAAATCTGTTACAGAACCCAGCATTGTGTCCTCTCTTTAGAAGCTAGCTTTACTTGGAGTAAAGCTCGACGATCAGCTGTTCGTTAATGTCGGCAGACAGGTCGGAACGCTCCGGCAGGCGCTTGAAGGCACCTTCCATCTTAGCAGCGTCAACCTCTACCCAAGTCGGCTTCTCGCGCTGACCAGCAACTTCCAGGGAAGCTTTGATACGCGCTTGCTTCTTAGCCTTCTCGCGAACGCAGATCACGTCCTCAGGGGATACCTGGAAAGAAGGAACATTCACAACGCGGCCGTTTACCATGATGGCTTTGTGGCTCACCAGCTGACGAGATTCAGCACGAGTGGCGCCGAAGCCCATGCGGTAGACGACGTTGTCCAGACGACCTTCCAGCAGCTGCAACAGGTTTTCACCGGTGTTACCCTTTTGACGGGCAGCGTCGCGGTAGTAGTTGCGGAACTGTTTTTCCAATACGCCGTAGATACGACGTACTTTTTGTTTCTCGCGCAGTTGCACACCGTAGTCGGACAGACGCGCTTTACGCGCACCGTGTTGACCAGGAACGGTGTCAATCTTGCACTTAGAATCAATCGCACGAACACCAGACTTCAGGAAGAGGTCGGTGCCCTCACGACGGCTAAGCTTAAGCTTAGGACCGATATATCTTGCCATCTTCTTTCTCCAACAATCCTAGACCAAGTAGCTACAGCGTTACACGCGGCGCTTCTTGGGAGGACGACAACCGTTGTGCGGGATCGGAGTCACATCAGTAATGTTAGTGATGCGGAAACCAGCCGCGTTCAGAGCGCGGATGGAAGACTCACGACCGGGACCCGGACCTTTGACCATGACTTCCAGGTTCTTCACGCCGTATTCTTTGGCGATCTCACCAGCACGCTCAGCAGCTACCTGGGCAGCAAACGGAGTGGACTTACGGGAACCACGGAAACCGGAACCACCAGAGGTAGCCCAAGACAGAGCATTGCCCTGACGGTCAGTAATGGTCACGATTGTGTTGTTGAAAGATGCATGAACGTGCGCAATACCGTCGCTCACTTGCTTTTTAACGCGCTTGCGAGCACGAGTCGGAGTTTTAGCCATTTTCTACCTTCCCGTTACTTCTTGATAGCCTTGCGCGGACCCTTACGGGTACGAGCGTTGGTCTTGGTACGTTGACCACGAACAGGCAGGCTACGACGGTGACGCAAACCACGGTAGCAACCCAGATCCATCAATCGCTTGATGTTCATGGAAATCTGACGACGCAGGTCACCTTCAACGGTGAATTTACCTACTTGTTCACGCAGACTCTCGATCTGAGCTTCGTCCAGGTCTTTAATTTTCACATTCTCAGCGATACCGGCTGCGGCACAGATGGCCTTGGAGCGGGTACGACCGACGCCATAAATAGCAGTCAACGCAATGACTGCATGTTTATGGTCAGGAATGTTAATGCCAGCGATACGGGCCACTATTCACTCCTACATATAGTAGATAACGACCACCACAAAGCCCGTGAGCGGATACGTGGCGGTCAACCAATACACAACAAAAGTTGGCTGGCTATATTAGCCAGCACAACTATTTGTTGCAAGTACTAACCGTAAAAAATTAGCCTTGGCGCTGTTTATGCTTTGGCTCGCTGCAAATCACACGCACCACACCGTGACGCTTGATGATTTTGCAGTTACGGCAGATTGCCTTAACGGAAGCACGAACTTTCATTGCTTAACTCCGTAACTACGCCGACCTTTAGCGGCCGTAGCCCTTCAGGTTGGCCTTCCTCAGGACGTCGCCATATTGATGAGACATCATATGGGTCTGAACCTGAGCCATGAAGTCCATGATAACTACCACGATAATCAGCAGCGAGGTGCCACCGAAGTAGAACTGTACGTTCCAGGCAGTCATCAGGAACTGGGGTACCAGACAGATAAAGGTAATATAGAGCGCACCTGCCAATGTCAGGCGAGTCATAACCTTATCGATGTAACGTGCTGTCTGCTCGCCCGGGCGGATCCCCGGGATAAAGGCTCCACTCTTCTTCAGGTTATCTGCTGTCTCGCGGGGGTTGAACACCAGCGCGGTATAGAAGAAGCAGAAGAAGATAATGGCTGCTGCATAGAGCATCTCGTACAAGGGCTGACCCGGCTGCAGGACCATAGAGACCTGTTGCAGGATGTCAGCGATCTTGCCCTCTCCCTGACCAAACCAGGAGGTAATGGTACCCGGGAAGAGGATGATGCTGGATGCGAAAATCGCAGGAATCACACCGGCCATATTCACTTTCAACGGCAGGTGTGTGCTTTGCGCAGCGAATACCTGGCGGCCTTGTTGACGCTTGGCATAGTTAACGACGATACGACGCTGACCACGCTCCACGAACACCACAAAGTAAGTCACAGCGAAAACAATCAAGCCCAGCAACAACAACAGCAGGATGTGCAATTCCCCTTGACGTGCCTGTTCGGCCGTAGCGCCAATGGCATGAGGCAGACCGGCGACGATACCTGTGAAGATAATCAACGAGATACCATTACCAATCCCACGCTCGGTAATCTGTTCACCCAACCACATCAAGAACATGGTACCGGTGACCAGACTCACAACGGCTGTGAAATAGAAGCCCAAACCCGGATGAGTCACGAGTCCTTGCATCATATTCGGCAGACCGGTTGCAATACCAATGGCCTGGAACGTTCCCAAAACCAGCGTGCCCCAACGGGTATATTGGCTAATCTTGCGACGGCCGGATTCACCCTCTTTCTTGAGTTCAGCAAGAGCAGGATGAACCACAGTCAGCAACTGAATAATGATCGACGCCGAAATATACGGCATGATCCCCAGTGCAAGAATAGAAGCACGCGAGAGTGCACCACCACTGAACATGTTGAACATCTCAATGATGGTGCCCTTCTGTTGTTGGAACAACTCGGCCAGTACGGCGGCGTCAATACCAGGGATCGGCACATAAGAGCCTGCACGGAACACGATAATTGCCCCGAGAACGAAGAGCAGACGGCTCTTCAGTTCGCTCAGACCACCTTGTGCTTTAACATCCAATCCTGGTTTCTTAGCCATTGTACTGATTATTCCTCGATTTTACCGCCAGCGGCCTCGATGGCTGCACGTGCACCCTTGGTGACGGACAGACCACGAACGGTCACAGCACGGTCAATGTTGCCAGACAGAACAACTTTAGCGAACACGATGTTTTTGGTAATAACACCGGCTTGCTTCAGAGTGCTCACGTCGACCACATCACCTTCTACCAGGGCGATTTCGTTCAGGCGCACTTCGGCAGAAACCAAAGATTTGCGAGAGAAGAAACCGAACTTCGGCAGACGGATTTTCAAAGGCATCTGGCCGCCTTCGAAACCGTTGCGGACCTTGCCGCCACCGGAACGAGAGGTTTGACCTTTAACACCACGACCACCGGTCTTGCCCAGACCAGAACCGATACCACGGCCCGGACGGTGCTTGACGCGTTTGGAGCCAGCGGCCGGAGACAGAGTATTCAGACGCATGCTTAGCCCTCCACCTTAACCATGTAATAAACCTGGTTGATCATGCCGCGTACGCAGGGAGTATCTTCCAGCTCAACGGTGTGACCAATGCGACGCAGACCCAGACCACGCAGAGTCGCCTTGTGCTTTGGCAGACGGCCGATAGAGCTGCGAGTTTGAGTTACTTTTACAGTGTTAGCCATGTCGCATTACCCCAGAATTTCTTCAACGCGCAGACCACGCTTGGCCGCGATCTGTTCCGGTGATTGACCGTGAACCAGAGCGTCGACAGTTGCGCGAACAACGTTGATTGGGTTGGTGGAACCGTAGGTCTTGGCCAGCACGTTGTGGATACCAGCAACTTCCAGTACGGCACGCATGGCGCCGCCTGCAATGATACCAGTACCTTGGGAGGCCGGCTTCATGAACACGGTGGAACCAGAGTGAACGCCACGCACCGGGTGGTGCAGGGTGCCGTTGTTCAGCTCAACCTTGTTCAGGTTACGCTTAGCCTGTTCCATCGCCTTTTGAATGGCGGCCGGAACTTCACGGGCCTTACCGTAACCGTAACCTACACGGCCGTTACCATCACCCACCACGGTCAACGCGGTGAAGGACATGATACGACCACCTTTAACAGTTTTCGAAACACGGTTTACTGCAATGAGCTTTTCTTGCAGTTCGCCGGCTTGAGATTCGACTTTAGCCATCTTCGACTCCTAGCTTAGAACTGAAGACCAGCGTCACGAGCAGCGGTAGCCAGAGCGGCTACACGACCGTGATACTTGAAACCGGAACGATCGAAAGATACGTTCTGAACGCCTTTGGCAATAGCACGCTCAGCGATAGCCTTACCTACAGCGGTAGCAGCATCTGCGTTACCGGTGTATTTCAGAGCTTCACTGATGGCTTTCTCTACTGTGGAAGCAGAGGCCAGAACTTCGGAACCGTTGGCTGCAATAACCTGCGCATAGATATGACGCGGGGTACGGTGAACAACCAGACGGGTAGCTCCCAGTTCCTGCATCTTTTTCCGAGCACGAGTAGCACGACGGAGACGAGCTGCTTTCTTGTCCATAGTGTTACCTTACTTCTTCTTAGCTTCTTTAGTACGCACTTGCTCGTTGGCATAGCGTACACCCTTGCCCTTGTAGGGCTCCGGAGCGCGGTAAGCACGGATATCGGCGGCGACTTGGCCAACCAGCTGCTTGTCCACACCACGCAGAACGATCTCGGTGGCGGACGGACATTCAGCGGTGACACCAGCCGGCAGCGCATGCTCTACCGGGTGAGAGAAGCCCAGTGCCAGCGCAACAGCATTGCCCTTGATGGAGGCTTTGTAACCTACACCAACCAGCTGCAGCTTGCGCTCGAAGCCTTGGGTAACACCGACTACCATGTTGTTGACCAATGCACGGGCAGTACCGGCCTGAGCGTCAGCACCAGCGATGCCGTCGCGCGGGGCGAACTTCAGTACATTGTCTTCTTTGGTCACTTCTACACCGGCGTGGATGGAACGAACCAGGGAACCCTTGCCACCTTTGATGGACAGTTCTTGGCCGTTCAGAGTCACCTCTACGCCAGCAGGAATAGTGACGGGTGCCTTAGCAACGCGAGACATTTCCGACCTCCTATTAAGCGACGTAGCAGATGATCTCACCACCCATGCTTGCCTTGCGGGCAGCACGGTCGGTCATCACACCTTTAGACGTGGACACGATAGCAACACCGAGACCGCCCATGACTTTCGGCAGATCAGTAGTGCGCTTGTAAATACGCAGGCCGGGACGGCTCACGCGTTGGATCAGTTCTACAACCGGCTTGCCCTGGAAATATTTCAGTTCGATTTCCAGTTCCGGTTTCACGTCACCAGCTACGTTGTAGCCAGCGATGTAACCTTCTTCTTTCAGCACTTTGGCGATAGCCACTTTCAGCTTGGAAGAAGGCATGGAAACCGCAACTTTGCTCGCCGCCTGACCGTTACGGATGCGGGTCAGCATATCCGCGATCGGATCTTGCATGCTCATAGTCTAACTCCCGAGATTCTTACCAAGAGGCCTTTTTGAGGCCCGGAATTTCGCCCTTCATGGCATGCTCACGCACCTTGATGCGAGAGAGGCCAAACTTCCGCAGGAAACCGTGCGGACGACCAGTGATGTTGCAACGGTTACGCTGGCGGGACGGACTGGAATCACGGGGCAGCTGTTGCAGTTGCAAGACAGCATCCCAACGCGCTTCTTCAGAAGCGTTCATATCAACGATGATAGCTTTCAGCTCGGTACGCTTGGTCGCGAACTTGGCTGCCAGCTTCGCACGCTTTGCTTCACGTGCTTTCATGGATGTTTTAGCCATAACCCTAACCTTACTTGCGGAATGGGAAGTTAAAGGCAGCCAGCAGAGCACGGCCTTCTTCGTCGGTATTCGCGGAAGTGGTGATGGTGATATCCAGACCACGGACGCGATCGACCTTGTCATAGTCGATTTCCGGGAAGATGATTTGCTCACGCACGCCCATGGAGTAGTTACCACGGCCATCGAACGCCTTGGCGTTCAGACCACGGAAGTCACGGATACGCGGTACGGAGATGCAAATCAGCCGTTCCAGGAACTCCCACATACGCTCGCCACGCAGGGTTACTTTACAACCTATCGGGTAGCCTTCACGAATCTTGAAGCCCGCAACAGATTTGCGTGCTTTGGTGATCAGCGGTTTCTGACCGGAAATGGCAGCCATATCGGCAGCAGCATTTTCCAGCAACTTCTTGTCAGAGATCGCTTCACCAACACCCATGTTCAGGGTGATTTTCTCGATCCGAGGGACTTGCATGATAGTCTTGTAACCGAACTGCTTGGACAGTTCATTTACTACATCGGATTTGTAGTAATCATGCAGTTTCGCCATCGTTAAACTCCAATTACTTCACAAGTTCGCCGGTGGATTTGAAGAAACGGACTTTCTTGCCGTCTTCAATCCGGAAACCAACGCGGTCAGCCTTGCCAGTGGCAGAGTTGAACAGCGCGACGTTAGATACATCGATGGGGGCTTCTTTGGTGACGATGCCGCCAGCCTGACCCAGTGCGGGTACCGGCTTTTGGTGTTTCTTCACCTGGTTGATGCCTTCCACGATTACCTTACCTTTTGCAATCAGGACTTGAGTGACTTTGCCACGCTTGCCCTTGTCTTTGCCGGTAAGAACAATTACTTCGTCTTCGCGACGGATTTTAGCTGCCATCGTTCGACTCCTTACAGTACTTCGGGTGCCAGGGACACAATCTTCATGAACTTCTCGTTACGGAGTTCACGGGTCACCGGGCCAAAAATACGAGTACCGATTGGCTGTTGGTTGTTGTTAAGCAACACAGCCGCATTGTTGTCGAAACGGATGACAGAGCCGTCCGGACGACGAACGCCTTTACGGGTGCGTACGACCACCGCGTTATACACATCACCTTTCTTCA
Source organism: Aeromonas sp. QDB56 (assembly GCF_027705505.1). NCBI lineage: Bacteria > Pseudomonadati > Pseudomonadota > Gammaproteobacteria > Aeromonadales > Aeromonadaceae > Aeromonas > Aeromonas sp. QDB56. Next base: position 15,353 of record NZ_JAPDBZ010000054.1, on the reverse strand, counting down.
CTTTACCGCGAGGAATGGCTTCCTTGATGGAAACCTTGATGATGTCGCCGATGCCGGCATAACGGCGGTGCGAACCACCCAGAACCTTAATACACATTACACTGCGAGCGCCGGAGTTGTCGGCAACACCCAGCATACTTTGCATCTGGATCATCTTAGTGCTCCGCTTTGTTTACTTCTTATCCCTGATGGGATCTGGCTGCCTTCAAAAGGCGCGAAACTATAACACAGCTATTTTTGAAAAGGTAGCCTAAAAAACAAACGGCCCGATGGGGGGCCGTTTGGGCTAAAAAGTACCGAATTAGGCCTTTTCTACGACAGCAACCAGGGTCCAGGACTTGGTCTTGGACAACGGGCGGCACTCGCGGATTTCCACGAGATCGCCAGCCTTGCACTCGTTGTTCTCGTCATGCACGTGCAGCTTGGTAGTGCGCTTGATGATCTTACCGTAGATCGGGTGCTTTACCTTGCGCTCGATAGCGACGGTGATGGACTTGTCCATCTTGTCGCTAATTACACGACCTTGCAGAGTACGGATCTTGTCAGTCATTACGCACCTGCCTTCTCAGTCAGTACAGTCTTGATACGTGCGACGTCACGACGCACTTGTTTCAGAGTGTGAGTCTGAGCCAGCTGGCCGGTGGAAGCTTGCATGCGCATGTTGAATTGCTCACGCAGCAGACCCAGCAGCTCCTGGTTCAGTTCTTCGACGCTCTTTTGACGCAGATCTTGGGCTTTCATCACATCACCGTCTTAATTACGAAAGTGGTCTGAACAGACAGCTTAGCTGCGGCCAGGGCAAACGCTTCACGCGCCAGAGCCTCAGGTACACCATCCATCTCGTACAGAACCTTGCCAGGCTGGATCGGGCAAACCCAGTATTCCACGTTACCCTTACCTTTACCCATACGAACTTCGAGGGGCTTTTCGGTGATGGGCTTGTCCGGGAACACACGGATCCAGATCTTGCCTTGACGCTTAACGTGACGGGTCATGGCACGACGGGCTGCTTCGATTTGACGAGCAGTCAGTTGACCACGAGATGTCGCCTTCAGGCCAAAGGTACCGAAGGATACTTCGTTACCGGCATTGGCCAGACCGCGGTTACGACCCTTGTGGGTCTTGCGGAATTTAGTACGCTTAGGTTGCAACATTTACCGAATCTCCTTACTTGGCAGCGCGGCGCTTGTTGTCACGCTTGGGCTTCGCAGGAGCCTGCTCTTGAGCAGCGGCAGCATTGACTGCAGCCAGACCGCCCAGAACTTCGCCCTTGAAGATCCAAACTTTAACGCCGATCACACCGTAAGTGGTGTGGGCTTCAGAAGTTGCGTAGTCGATGTCGGCGCGCAGGGTGTGCAGGGGCACACGACCTTCACGGTACCATTCGGTACGCGCGATTTCAGCTCCGCCCAGACGACCGGAAACTTCCACTTTGATGCCCTTGGCACCCAGGCGCATGGCGTTCTGTACGGCGCGCTTCATAGCACGACGGAACATTACACGACGCTCCAGCTGGGAAGTGATGCTGTCGGCAACCAGTTTGCCATCCAGCTCCGGCTTGCGGACTTCGGAAATGTTGATCTGAGCAGGCACGCCAGCGATTGCGGCTACAGCTTTGCGCAGTTTTTCAACGTCTTCGCCTTTCTTGCCGATCACGACACCCGGACGAGCTGTGTGAATGGTCACACGAATGCTCTTGGCCGGACGCTCGATAGTGATCTTGGACAAGGAAGCGTTTTTCAGCTCCTTGGTCAGGAACTGGCGTACTTGGAAATCGCTGTACAGGTTGTCAGCGAAGTCTTTGGTGTTCGCGAACCAGGTAGAATTCCAAGGCTTGGTAATACCCAGGCGAATGCCATTAGGATGTACTTTCTGACCCATTGCTTATCTCCCAGCCTTAGCGTCGGATACCACTACAGTGATGTGAGCGGTACGCTTGAGGATACGATCCGCGCGACCTTTGGCACGCGGGCGGATGCGCTTCATGGAGGGACCTTCGTCTACCATGATGGTGGCAACACGCAGGGTGTCGATATCGGCACCTTCGTTGTGCTCAGCGTTGGCAATGGCAGATTCCAGCACTTTCTTCACCAGAACAGCAGCCTTTTTCGGGCTGAAGGTCAGGATGTTCAGAGCCTTGTCTACGGACAGACCACGTACTTGATCGGCTACCAGACGAGCTTTCTGGGCAGAAGTACGGGCATAACGGTGTTTAGCGATAGCTTCCATCATTTATCCCTTAGCGCTTCTTAGCCTTCTTATCAGCAGCATGGCCGCGATAAGTACGAGTCGGTGCGAATTCACCCAGTTTGTGACCGATCATTTCTTCGGTAACGAAAACCGGAACGTGCTGACGACCATTATGGACAGCGATGGTCAAACCGATCATGTTCGGGATGATCATTGAACGACGGGACCAGGTCTTAACCGGCTTTTTATCCCCGCTTTCCACCGCTTTCTCTACCTTCTTCAGCAAGTGCAGGTCGATAAATGGACCCTTCTTGAGAGAACGTGGCATGGTGATTCCTCTATGTTAACAATTACTTGTTACGACGACGTACGATGTACTTGTCGGTACGCTTGTTCTTACGGGTCTTGAAGCCCTTAGCCTTCTGGCCCCATGGGGACACAGGCTGCATGCCCTTGTTACGACCCTCACCACCACCGTGCGGGTGATCAACCGGGTTCATCGCCATACCGCGAACGGTCGGACGAATACCACGCCAGCGGTTAGCACCGGCTTTACCCAGTTGACGCAGCATGTGCTCGGAGTTACCCACTTCACCGATGGTAGCGCGGCACTCGGCCAGAACTTTACGTACTTCGCCGGAACGCAGACGCAGAGTTACATAGTTACCTTCACGAGCCAGGATCTGGATGAAAGTACCAGCGGAACGAGCCAGCTGGGCACCTTTACCAGGTTTCATCTCAACGGCGTGAACGGTAGAACCGACCGGGATGTTGCGCATCGGCAGGGTGTTACCTACCTTGATGGCAGCATCAGCACCAGAGGCGATTGCATCACCAGCTTTCAGGCCTTTCGGAGCCAGGATGTAACGACGCTCACCGTCTGCATACAGCACCAGGGCGATGTTTGCGGTACGGTTGGGATCGTATTCCAGACGCTCAACTTTGGCCGGAATGCCGTCTTTGTCGCGCTTGAAGTCGATCAGACGGTAGTGTTGCTTGTGACCACCACCGATGTGACGTGTGGTGATACGACCGTTGTTGTTACGGCCACCGGACTTGCTTTTGCTGTCCAGCAGAGCGGCGAAGGGCTTGCCCTTGTACAGCTCTTGGTTGACGATCTTGACGACGTGGCGGCGGCCCGGAGAAGTAGGCTTGCACTTAACGATTGCCATTTTTCAGAACTCCTCTTACTCGGCTGCGCCCATGAAGTCGATGTCCTGACCAGCTTTCAGGGTCACATAAGCCTTTTTCCAATCGGAACGACGGCCTACGCGTGCACCTGCGCGCTTGGTCTTACCCTTCATGTTCAGGGTACGGACGGTCTCAACTTCGACCTCGAACAGTTTCGCAACTGCAGCTTTGACTTCCGCCTTGGTGGCATCAACAGCAACTTTGAACACGATAGTGTTCTGCTTTTCTGCGACCATGGTGCTCTTTTCAGAGATGTGCGGAGCCTTCAGAACTTTCAGCAGACGCTCTTCACGGATCATGCCAGCATCTCCTCGATTTGCTTAACTGCGTCAGCAGTCATCAGAACCTTGTCGAAAGCGATCAGGCTGACCGGGTCGATACCGGCAACGTCACGCACGTCAACTTTGTACAGGTTACGAGCAGCCAGGAACAGGTTCTCATCGACTTCAGCAGTCACGATCAGAACGTCAGTCAGTTCCATTTCTTTCAGCTTGGCGATCAGTTCTTTGGTCTTCGGCGCTTCGATGCCGAACTTCTCAACAACGATCAGGCGCTCTTGACGTACCAGCTCGGACAGGATGCTACGGATAGCGCCGCGGTACATCTTCTTGTTTACTTTCTGGCTGTGATCTTGCGGCTTAGCAGCAAAGGTCACACCACCGGAACGCCAGATGGGCGAACGGATGGAGCCAGCACGGGCACGACCAGTACCCTTCTGACGCCACGGCTTTTTGCCGCCACCAGACACTTCAGAGCGAGTCAGCTGCGCACGAGTACCCTGACGGGCACCAGCGGCATATGCAACGACAACCTGGTGAACCAGAGCTTCGTTGAATTCGCGCCCGAAGGTAGTCTCGGAAACTTCAAGAGCGCTCTTGGCGTCTTTCATTACCAATTCCATTACTATCTCCTCAGACGTTACGCTTTGACGGCAGGTTTGACGATCACGTTGCCGTTGGTTGCACCCGGTACTGCGCCTTTGATGAGCAGCAGGTTGCGTTCAGCGTCAACACGAACCAGTTCCAGGTTCTGAGTCGTTACACGCTCAGCACCCATGTGACCAGCCATCTTCTTGCCCTTGAATACACGGCCCGGGGTCTGGTTTTGACCGATGGAGCCAGGTACACGGTGGGACAGGGAGTTACCGTGGGTCATATCCTGGGTACGGAAGTTCCAGCGCTTAACAGTACCGGCAAAACCTTTACCCTTGGATGTGCCGGTAACGTCTACCAGCTTAACGTCAGCGAGAAGATCTACTTTCAGCTCGCTACCAACAGTGAAAGTTTCACCGTTGTTCAGGCGGAATTCCCACAGACCGCGACCGGCTTCTACACCAGCTTTGGCGAAGTGGCCAGCTTCCGGCTTGGTTACGCGGCTGGCTTTCTTGGCGCCAGTGGTAACCTGAATAGCGTTGTAGCCGTCGGTTTCTACAGATTTGACCTGAGTTACACGGTTAGCTTCAACTTCGATAACAGTCACCGGGATAGAAACGCCATCTTCAGTGAAGATGCGAGTCATACCCACTTTGCGACCTACAAGACCGATTGTCATTGTTATCAACCTCTTTCCGTAATTAACCCAGGCTGATCTGGACGTCTACACCAGCTGCCAGATCCAGACGCATCAGAGCGTCTACGGTCTTGTCAGTCGGTTCAACGATGTCTACCAGACGCTTGTGAGTGCGGATCTCGTACTGATCACGCGCGTCTTTGTTGACGTGCGGGGAGATCAGAACGGTGAAACGCTCTTTGCGAGTCGGCAGCGGGATAGGACCGCGAACCTGCGCGCCAGTGCGCTTAGCAGTTTCAACGATTTCCGCAGTGGATTGATCGATCAGGCGATGATCAAAAGCCTTCAGGCGGATACGGATTCTTTGGTTCTGCATTGACAGAGCTCCAATAGATAAAAGAACATAAATCAACACCGCCCGACCGAGACTACTCCCGCCAGAGGTGTGATTTTTCACGTTTCCTCCCATATCGGGAGGACTGTATGGCTGGCAACTCGTAAACGGGAAGCTCAGCAAGCAGACATATCGTCTGGCTGCCTCATGGGCAAGCGGAGGGGATTATACGGATTTTTTCCACTCACGCAAGTGAAGGCGGACAGATTGTGCGCAATGTTGTGTGGCAGATGGATCTCCAGGCGATCAAATCATCGCCCTCGGCGAGACGGTAACGACAATGTTGCAAACAGGCTGATAGACTGCGCCCTCGCCCCAGTTTGCGGAACGCATCCCATGCTCAAGAATCAGAAGAAAGCCTACCAGTACGGGCTCTGTGCCGTCGCCCTCTGGTCCACGGTGGCCAGCGCCTTCAAGATCTCCCTCGCCTACTTTGAACCGGTACAGCTGCTGCTGGTCGCGGCCTGCACCTCGACCCTGACCCTGGGGTGCATCGTGGCCTGTCAGGGCAAACTGCCGCTACTGCTCGACTACATCAAGAGTCGCCCCCTCTACTACCTCGCTCTCGGGGTCCTGAACCCCTTTCTCTATTACCTGCTGCTGTTCAAGGCATATGATCTGCTGCCCGCCCAGCAGGCGCAGACTCTCAACTACACCTGGGCCATCACCCTCAGCCTGCTGGCCGTTCCCTTCCTCGGTCAAAAGCTGCGCCGCCGCGATGGCGTCGCCATCGTGCTCGGCTATTTCGGCGCCCTGGTGATCGCCACCAGGGGGGACGTGTTCGGTCTGCAGTTCGACAGCCCCCTCGGTGTCACGATGGCGCTGGTGTCGACCCTGATCTGGGCCGGTTACTGGATCCTCAACACCCGCAATCAGGGGGATCCCGTCGTCAGCCTACTGCTCGGCTTCCTCATCAGCCTGCCCTTCATCATCGTGGCGACCTGGTTGCTCTCGGACTTTGCCATGACCGCCTGGCAGGGATGGGCTGGCGCCATCTATGTGGGGCTGTTCGAGATGGGTTTTGGCTTCGTGCTCTGGCTGATGGCCCTGCGCCACGCCACCAACACAGCCCCCATCAGTAACCTCATCTTCATCTCGCCGTTTGCCTCTCTGGTGCTGCTCAACCTGTTGATCGGCGAAACCATTCACCCGGCAACCCCCATCGGGTTGGCTCTCATCGTCGCCGCCCTGCTTATCCAGCAACTCAAATATGGCAAGCGCTACCGCAAGGTGAGCGACCCCCACGCCTGACAGACAAAAGGGCGCATCTCTCGATACGCCCTGCTTTCAATCCATCCACTCTAGCGGCTGGTTCTTGGGTAGCCGGATCTCCACCTGCAAGCCCCCCAGTTCGGAGCGCCCCAACCTGATGGTGCCGTGATGCTGGGAGACTATCTTGGCAACGATGGCCAACCCCAGCCCGCTGCCTCCACCGGTGCGCGCCACATTGCCCTGGGTGAAGGGCTTGAGCACCCGGGAGTAGTCCTCTTCTGCGATCCCCGGGCCATTGTCGGAGAGTCGCAGCCGCACCCAGTGGCCATCATCCCTGAGCTCGGCCTGCAACCGGGTCGCGCCATAGCGCAGGGAGTTGCCCGACAGATTGTTGAGGATACGGCGAATGCTGATGGGATGGCAGGCCACACGCACCGCCTCCTCCGGCAGGAGCAGCTCCACTTCCAGTCCCTGATCGGTCTGCATCAGCAACGCATCGTGAATGAGCTGGGTCAGGTCGACGGGCCGGGCATCGAGCCCCTCGTTCGGGCGAATGTAGTCGATGAACTGATCAATGATACCGTTCGACTCATCGATGTCCGCATTGATGCTCTCCTTGAGGTACTCATCCCCCGAGGACATCATCTCGGTCGCGAGACGAATGCGGGTGAGAGGGGTGCGCAAATCGTGGGATACCCCGGCCATCATCAGGTTGCGCTCCTCGATCAGCCCTTTGATGGAGCTCGACATGTGGTTGAAGGTGCGGGTCAGGCGGCGCACCTCCCGCGAGCCCTGCTCCCCCAGGGCATCGGGAAAGTTGCCGCGCGCCACCGCCACGGCCCCCGCTTCCAGATCCTCCAGCGGTCGCACCAGCTGACGGGCAAAACGCCAGGCTGCAAACAGGGTCACCACCAGCAAGACGCTCATATAGAGGATGAGCGGTTCAATGTCGTCATCTTCAATTTCAGTCAGGGGAATGCGCACCCACATCTGGCTGGCCTGGGGAGGCTGGATCCAGATGATGTAGTGATCCTGGATTTCAACTCTGACCCTGGTATCCCCTTTCAATTCGCGGCTGATGCTCTGCTCCAGATAGGGGTAGGGCTTGGAATCATTCAGCCCGTGCTGCTCCGCCTCGCTCTGGGTATAGATGTCGCTGCCAGTGGTCACATAGACCAGCGCCTCGGCATCTTCACTGAGCGCCAGCTGGTTGTTGTCCACCGGAAAGATGAGCTTGACCTGGTTTGCCAGCAGGTGGCTGATCTGCTTGACGGTCGGCGCCAGCAGGTAGTTGTAGAAGGTAACGTAGGAGACGACTTGATAGACCACCAGCACGGCAGCCAGAAACCAGAGCATGCGGGAGAACATGCTGCCCACTTTCTTCATGCGTTCTCACCGTCCGGTACGAACACATACCCCAGACCCCAGACGGTCTGCAGATAGCGAGGCTGGGCCGGGTCCTGTTCCAGCAGGCGGCGCAGGCGGGAGACCTGCACATCAATGCTGCGCTCGGTGGCCGTGTACTCGCGACCACGGGCCAGGTTCATCAGCTTGTCACGGGAGAGCGGTTCGCGAGGATGACTCACCAGCACCTTGAGCACGGCGAACTCCCCGCTGGTCAGGGCAACCGGTTCGCCATCACGGCTCAGTTCACGGGTCGCCAGATTGAGCTGGTAGGCCCCAAAACTCACCATCTTCTCCGCCGCGGAAGGGGCGCCGGGCAGCTCCACGGTATGGCGGCGCAGCACGGCGCGGATCCGGGCCAGCAGCTCACGGGGGTTGAACGGCTTGGGCAGATAATCGTCGGCCCCCATCTCCAGACCGACGATGCGATCCACTTCGTCCCCCTTGGCGGTGAGCATCAAGACAGGGATCTGGTTGCCGGCCTCGCGCAGGCGGCGGCAGATGGAGAGGCCGTCTTCCCCCGGCAGCATCAGATCAAGCACCATCAGGCTGAAGTTTTCACGCGTCAGCAGGCGATCGGCCTGCTCCCCGTTGGCGACACCTCGCACTACAAACCCCTGCTCGGTGAGGTAGCGCTCCAGCAAGGAACGCAGTTTCAGATCGTCGTCCACCACCAGGACCTTGTATTGCTGACTCATTGCCACCTCTCTTTTCTGTCTCCCCTCATACTAGAGCCGCCCCCTGCAACCACAAAGCATAAATATGTTACCGGTTATTGCCCTCATTCGGCCCCGGAGCCGGGAAGGATGGATGGCCAGCTCTGCTTTTTGCTCGACAGCGCGGCGACAATGACTAAGATCCCGAGCAACCGGATGCAATTGGCGAGGGAGTGATAACTCCATGAAAACCAAACTCATTACCCGTGAAGGCTACACCAGGCTCCGGCAGGAGCACGACATGCTCTGGCGGGAGGAGAGGCCCGATGTCACCAAAAAAGTGGCCTGGGCGGCGAGCCTGGGTGATCGCAGCGAGAATGCCGATTACCAGTACAACAAGAAACGCCTGCGGGAGATCGACCGCCGGGTTCGCTACCTGCGCAAGTGCCTGGAAGAGCTGACCATAGTCGACTACTCCCCCTCCCAGGAGGGCAAGGTCTTCTTCGGCGCCTGGGTCGAGGTGGAAAACGACGAGGGTGAGACCAAGCGCTTTCGCATTGTCGGCTATGACGAGATCTTCGGCCGCAAGGATTACATCTCCATCGACTCCCCCATGGCCCGTGCCCTGCTCAAGAAAGAGGTGGGCGATGAAGCCATGGTTCAAACGCCAGTGGGTGACGCCTGCTGGTACATCAATGAGATCAGCTATCCCAAATAAGCCAGGCCTAGCCTCACTGCCAAATCGGCTGACAAGGCCAGGAGAGACCGAGCATGTCCGCCCACCGGGTATGAGAAACGTCATTTCTGCCGGGGTGGCATCCCGCTGCCCGACCCCATATAGTGCTCACACTCGGCGCCTTGCGGCGCCAACCGGCCCGCGCGGCAGTGGCCTGGCAGGTATCTAAAGTATCGCCAGGACAGACCCCCTGTTCGGCGACATAGCCCCACGCTGGCCAGTTAGACAGGACCCGACCAAGAGACCCTCGATGCAAAGCCACGTAATAGAACATCAGATCGCCGGTGAGCTGAATGCCCGCCCGGAACAGGTGCAGGCAGCCGTTCGCCTGCTGGACGAAGGCGCGACCGTTCCCTTCATCGCCCGTTACCGCAAAGAGGTGACCGGCGGTCTGGACGACAGCCAGCTGCGTACCCTGGAGAGCCGCCTCGGCTACCTGCGTGAACTGGCGGATCGCCGCCAGGTGATCCTGCGCTCCATCGAAGAGCAGGGCAGACTGACCCCCGAGCTGGCCCGCGAGCTGAACGACGCCGACAGCAAGACCCGGCTAGAAGACCTCTACCTCCCCTACAAGCCCAAGCGGCGCACCAAGGGGCAGATGGCCATCGAGGCGGGGTTGGAGCCACTGGCGGATTTGCTGCTGGGTGACCCCATGAAGGATCCCGAGCAAGAGGCGGTTCGCTTCCTCAATGCCGAGCAGGGGATCACCGACGGCAAGGCCGCCCTCGACGGTGCCCGTTACATCCTGATGGAGCGCTTCGCCGAGCAGGCCGATCTCCTTGAGAAGTTGCGGGACTACCTGTGGCAGAACTCCACCCTGCGTGCCCGCGTGGTGGCCGGCAAGGAGCAGGAAGGGGCCAAGTTCAAGGACTACTTCGAACACGATGAGCCCCTGCACAAGGCCCCCTCCCACCGGGTGCTGGCCATGTTGCGCGGCCGCAACGAGGGGATCCTCAACCTGGCGCTGGTTACCGGCGAGGATGAGGGTACCAGCCCCTGCGAAGGGATCATTGCCCATCACCTCAGACTCAACCTGCAACACCGCCCGGCCGACAAGTGGCTGCAGGGGGTGGTGAGCTGGACCTGGAAGATCAAGCTCTCCTTGCAGATGGAAACCGAGCTGATCGGCCGCATCCGCGAGTCAGCAGAGGAGGAAGCGATCAAGGTGTTCGCCATGAACCTCAAGGATCTGCTGATGGCGGCACCGGCTGGCATGCGCTGCACCATGGGGCTGGATCCCGGCATCCGCACCGGGGTCAAGGTGGCGGTGGTGGATGCCACCGGCAAGCTGGTCGATACCGCGACCATCTATCCGTTCGAACCCAAGCGTCATGTGGATCAGAGCCTCAAGACCCTGAACGAGCTGTGCCAGAAGCACAAGGTCGAGCTCATCAGCATCGGCAACGGCACCGCATCCCGGGAAACCGACCGCCTGGTGAGCGATCTGTTCGAGCGCTACCCGGCCACCAAGGCGCAGAAAATCGTGGTCAGTGAAGCGGGGGCATCGGTCTACTCCGCCTCCGAGCTCGCCTCCCAGGAATTCCCGGATCTCGACGTCTCCATTCGTGGCGCTGTCTCCATCGCCCGCCGTCTCCAGGATCCCCTGGCAGAGCTGGTCAAGATCGATCCCAAGAGCATAGGTGTGGGCCAGTACCAGCACGACGTCGGCCAGAGCCAGCTGGCCCGCCGCCTCGACGCGGTGGTCGAGGATTGCGTGAACGCGGTGGGGGTGGATGTGAATACCGCCTCGGTCGCCCTGCTCAACCGGGTTTCCGGCCTCTCCCAGACCCTGGCCCAGAACATCGTCGCCTACCGCGACGAGAACGGCGCCTTCCAGCATCGTCAGCAGCTGCTGAAAGTAAGCCGACTCGGGCCCAAGGCATTCGAGCAGTGCGCCGGCTTCCTGCGCATTCGGGGCGGCAGCAACCCGCTGGACGGCTCGGCGGTGCACCCGGAATCCTACCCGGTGGTGGAGCGGATCCTCGCCAAGCTGGAGCAGACCGTGGACAGCCTGCTCGGCAACAGCAGCCTGCTGCGCACCCTCAAGCCCACCGACTACACCGACGAGCAGTTCGGGGTGCCTACCGTCACCGACATCATCGGCGAACTGGACAAGCCTGGCCGCGACCCGCGTCCCGAGTTCAAGACCGCCACCTTCAAGGAAGGGGTGGAGAAAATCAGCGATCTGGTGCCCGAGATGGTGCTGGAGGGTGTGGTCACCAACGTCACCAACTTCGGCGCCTTCGTCGACATCGGCGTCCATCAGGACGGGCTGGTGCACATTTCTTCCCTCACCGATCGCTTCGTCAAGGATCCCCGCGAGGTGGTCAAGGCCGGTGACATCGTCCGGGTCAAGGTGCTGGAAGTCGACGTACCGCGCAAACGCATCAGTCTGACCATGCGTCTGGATGAAAAAGCCGGCCAGCCTGCACGCAAACCGGCCGAGCCGCGTCACACCGGCAACGCCCGACCGAAACAGGCGCCCCGTCAGAGCGCTCCGACCGAGGGTGCCATGGGCAACGCCTTCGCGGCTGCCCTGTCGAAACTGAAGAAATAAGCCCCCAGAATGCAAAAAAGCCCCGAAAGGGGCTTTTTCATGCCTGCACGGAGCGGGATCAAACGTCCTGACTCAGGCTATGCGGGGAGGCTGGCCTCACCGCTTGCTGATAGTGCCTGGCAATCACCTGGTTTCGATTGTCCATATAAGCACCGAGCGGGCCTGTGGTTTCCTGCCTGAGGGTCATCAGATCCTTGCGGGCCTGTGCCTCCTTGCCAGAGGCGGCACGGGCCACACTCATGTCTTGTGATGATGGTTCATCGGGAGCCAGTGCGGCGGCACGCACCTGCTGCATCTTGGCGATGGTCGCGGCGGGATCCCCGGGAATGGTCCCCATGTCGATGACCACCTCCCCCCCGGTGGCATAACGCTTGCCATCCGGCCCACGGGAAAACTGGTAGGTAGGGCTCCCCGCATGCTCGCCGCCGGCTGCCTGGTGAGCCTGCTCATGCTTGCGAACTTCGAGATCCCGTTCGACCAGCGCAGCCACCTGACGCTGCTGCTGCTTTTGCTGCTCCTGCTGTTCACCCTCCTGACGTTGTCGACGCTCCCCCTCCTCCCCCGTTGCCTCGACAAAACGGTGCGCCACCATCACGGGGCCGGTCTGGCCGTTCTCTTTCGTGGACGAGGATGGGGTGGCGGGATTGGCCTGGGCGGCCCGGGATCTCTCTTTCTGGGAACCGACACCGGACTCGGCGTTGGACGCTTCGCTCTGGCGGCTGGAGGGCACCAGTTCTGCACGGCGGTTGTCAGTCTGCGCCGATTCCGTCTGCGGCTGCAGTTGATTCGGAATGATGGTCGGCAGACTGACGTTGATGTTCATGTCACACCCGGATATCGATCAGGGTGCCCAGCATGTCGCTGGCCGTCTGGATCACCTTGGCGGATGCCCCGGCATGCAGCTCGGCCACCTTGAGATTCACCAGTTCATCCGGCAACTGCACCTGATCACCCGCTGGCGTATTGAGACGGGCGATCTGGCTGGACGCCTGGCCCGCTAACTGCTCGGCCCGTTGGAACCCCTGCACGCCCGCCGTCATGGCTGATTCGATACGCATTGGCACACTCCTCTGTAGGGTTGGCTAATTATCCATCAACCTGACGAGTTATTGAAGCCTGCCGCTCAAATCTCAGTCAATGAACTGCCGCAGGAGGGTGATGAACTGCTCTGGATGGGAGATGAAGGGGGCATGGGATGCCTTCTCCAGCACCAGACTGTGGCTGGCAGGGTAACGCGCATCCAGCAAGGGAATGGCGGCCTTCGGCACCAGGGTATCCAGCCTGCCGTAAAGACGCAGCCAGGGCAGATCCAGGCCGATCAGTTCATCCCGCAGATCGACCTCGGCCAGCAGGCCCAGACCAGCCTCCAAGGCCGCAAGCCGGGGAGCGGGTCGCTCCGCCAGCCAGTGACGCAACTGGCGAATGTCGTTTCTGGCGTGCTCGCTGCCCATGGCCTGGATCGCGAGGAAGCGCTCTATGGTCTGCATGAAGTCGCCGGCCAGCATCTGGTTGAACCCTGCCAGCACCTTGGGGGCAATCCCGGGCCACTCGTCGCGGGCCATGAAGCAGGGAGAGCTGGCTACGGTAATGATAGAGTGAAGGCGTTCAGGCATGGTCAGCGCCAACTGACTCGCCACCAGACCACCGAGGGACCAGCCGAGCAGATGGCATTTTTCAGGCAATATGGCCGCCACCTGCTCTGCCAGCCAGGGCAGGGTGTAGTCTGTCCCTGCTTGCAGGGGGCTGTTGCCAAAGCCGGGCAGGTCCACCAGATGCAGCCGATAGTGGGCAGCCAGTTCTTGGGCAATACCGTGCCAGACGGCCCCGTTCATGCCCCAGCCATGCAACAACACCAGGTCCGGGCCCTGGCCAAACCGCTCAACCGATACGCTCATCTAGACTCAAGATCCCTGTTTATCTGCTTGGAGCCTGCATGTTAAAGCGGCTGCTCGCCAAAGCAAGTCCGATCCTTGGCACCCAGTCCGACTGGCTCGGTCTGTGCCTGCTCTGTCGCCAGCCCTGTGACGAGACGCCCTTGTTGTGCTCCTGGTGCCGCCACGCCCAGCGCCAACACGACAGACGATGCCTGATGTGTGCAGCACCGCTGCCGGAGCAACATCGCGAGAGCGAACTGCTGTGCGGACGCTGCCAGCGCAGACCCGCCCCCTGGGAGCGTTTGCAGGTGATCGGCGATTATCAGGCACCTTATGCCCAACTCATCCCCCGGCTGAAGTATTCCGGTCAGATCCTGCTCGCGCCGCTGCTTGCCAGCCTGCTGGCAGACCATCTGGATCTCGCCAACCCACCGCAGGTCATCATTCCGGTTCCCCTGCACTGGTGGCGCCAGTGGTGGCGCGGCTTCAATCAGGCAGAAGAAATCGGCCATGCCCTGAGCGCACTCACCGGCATTCCTTGCGACACCCGCGTACTGCGCCGGACAAGGTCGACCCCGCAACAGACCCGGCTCAGTGCCGGCCAGCGGCGACGCAATCTGCGAGGCGCCTTCGAAATGGCACCTCACCACTACCGGCATGTGGCACTGCTCGATGATGTGGTCACCACGGGCGCCACCGCAGGTCAGCTCACCCGGTTGCTTCATGAGCACGGCGTCACTACGGTAGAGGTGTGGGCCATCTGCCGTACCCTCCGACACCTGAAATAACCGGGCAGGGATCCGGCCCGGGAGTCCGCTGGCGGCATGATTCCGATACGCCCGGGCTCACAGGCTCGCCATCGGCACGCTACCCAAGCCCCGCCAAGCGAGTTATCATGAATACCCTAGTCGTACACTCAGGTTTATGAGGATAGTGATGATCAGCATTTCCGACACCGCCCAGGCCCACTTCCGCAAGTTGCTGGAGAAGCAGCCTGATGGCACCAACATCCGGGTGTTTGTGGTCAATCCGGGAACCCAGAATGCCGAGTGCGGCGTATCCTATTGCCCACCCGACGCGGTCGATCCGGAAGATCAGCACCTGCCGTTCAGCGGCTTCGACTGCCTGGTCGATCCCCTGAGCGCCCCCTTCCTGGTGGATGCCACCATCGACTTCGTCACCGATCAGATGGGCTCTCAGCTCACCCTGAAGGCACCCAACGCCAAGATGCGCAAGGTGGCCGACGACGCCCCGCTGATCGACCGCATCGAGTACGTGTTGATGTCCGAGGTGAACCCCATGCTGGCCGGTCACGGCGGCAAGGTCACCCTGGTCGAGCTGACCGACGACAAACTGGCCATCCTGCAGTTTGGCGGCGGTTGCAACGGTTGCTCCATGGTCGACTACACCCTGAAAGAGGGGATCGAGAAGCAGCTGCTGGAGAAATTCCCGGGCGAGCTCAACGGCGTCAAGGATGCCACCGAGCACCAGCGCGGCGACCACTCCTACTACTGATTTGCCCCCTTGCGGCAAAGAAAAGGCCCCGCCAGCTGGCGCAATGCTGTTCAGATAAGCACTTTTTTGACTGATTATTCATAAATTGGATTTGAGTTGAGGGGGCAAGGCTGTG
>NZ_JAPDBZ010000053.1:0-24650 GCF_027705505.1 Aeromonas sp. QDB56 | reverse complement strand
GGATCATGCCGCCCCGTTCCCCGGTAATGGACATGGGCTTATGCAACTGGAGCGAAATTAGGATCAGCTATTTAGCCGACCCGGCGAAACCGATCAGCGTCACGTTGACCACCCCATCGTGGCTGGCCAGCTGATTGGCCAACACTTTCAGTGCATTGATCGTCAATGTCATCCGATCTTGACCTGAACTGGGATTCTGACTCCCATTGAGGCCGTATTTCATACTGCCTGAGGTATCCACAATCAGCGCGACATTGTAATTCTTGCCAGGCTCGACCGACGTCTTGATGCCACCTATATCCCCCAGCAGCACATCATCGCCACCGCCGCCATCAACTGTGTTGTCACCATTCGGATTGGCCGGTTTGACCATGAAGCCGGCGTCTGCCTCGGTAAATTTCACTTCACCCGAAATAGGTTGACCATTCATGTCGAACTCTTGCGAGCCCGCTACAACGGTAACCTTGATATTCTGGCTACCGACCGGCAGTTCAACCTGCAGCGACAATTTGCCATCCTGATCCAGCATGCTGGCAGGCACCTTCCAACTGCCGTCAGCCTGCAGAGTACCACCGGAGAGCTCAGCCCCCTGCGGCAGTCCCTTGATGGTCAGCTCGGTAAAGCGCTCGCTACCGTCTGTGTCTATCAAGTCAGCATCTATCTTCAGGGTTGCAAGGTCAGCAACCTTGCTCAGCTGGCCACCGTCAAACTGGTACTTGCCGTCTTGCAGATAGAGGGTTTCGACGCTGTAGAAGTCATGGTTGGTCACCACCCCAGTGACAGGATCCGTATAGACGAGCCGGTAGTCACAGCTGTTGGGCAAACCGGTCGTGACCAGTTTCAGCGCCTTCATCGAGCCGGGCATGTAGGCAACATCCTGGCCGTCACCGCCGTAATAGGAAGTGGTTGCCTTCAGGCTTTGAGAGATAAGCGTATCGTTGCCCCCATCCCCCTGCAGCTTGACCGAGGACGTTTCATTCTTGCCACCGATCAGAATGTCATCTCCGTCACCACCAATCAGGTGCTCATTGACGCTGGCCCCACCGATAGCCTGGAAGCTTGTACCACTGCCGAACTTGATGGTGTCGTTGCCTGCTCCGCCATCTACCCAGTTGCCATTGCTGGAAACCAGATAATCATTCCCCCCGGTCGGGTTCGATGATGGATTTTTGCCTTGCAAGGAGTCCAGGATCTCTTCCACTTTCGCCGCACCCGGCGTCAAGCCGCCACTCACCAGCTCAATCTTGAGTGTCACGCCATCAACAACGGGCTTGATATCAATAACGAACTTGGCGCTGTCACTGGAATTGACACCATCGCTGACCTGGTAATCAAAGGCAGCATAATCGCCAAGCTTGTTGCCTGGAGCGCCGCCATTGTTGCCCGCAGCCGAGCTCGACTCATGAAGGTCAGGCAAGAACTGCAGCTTGCCTGCATCAATATCCCCCTTGCTGAATGTCAGCCCGCTATTCACCAGGGCCAGTGTCACTGTCTGCCATTTACCGTCAGCATCCTTGTACTGGAGCAAGCCATCGGCTGGCAGTGAGGTGATCTTGATCGACAGCTGAGCATCTGGTGTATCGGCATCGCTGGCCTTGAAATCGCTCCACTTCAGGGAAAGCGGCGTGTCTTCGGCGCCACTGGCGTAGCCGCCGGAAGTGACGGGAACGGCCAATACCAGCGCCGTATCGCTACCCGGCAGGGAGGTGTTGCCCGCTTTGTCGGTCTGGGTCGCGGTCACCGTCAACGATGTTCCATTGCCAGGTGTCGCCTCCGTCCAACTGATGGTGCCGTTCTGATAGCCGTAGCTCTTGCCATTGCTCGATTGCAGGGTGCCATCGGCTTTCAACGTCAGTTCAACCGTACTGCTGGCGACGCCATTGTTGATGATCAGCGTCACCTTGCCGCCTGCAACCAGATCAGCATGGCTGACCCCGGCATGCACCTGGATCTGATCGTTGCCGATCTCGGTTTTGGTCAGCATCTGGTCGTTGTTGACGTCATCCACGATGACCACGGACGGCGCAACGGTCGCAGTGGTGTCCACGCTGTAGCGTTCGCTGTCGAACTGGGTGGTGCTGTTGCCCGCCGCGTCGGTCACGGTGATCTCGGCCGTCACGCGGCTGCCGTCCACCAGTTTGTCGGCGGTGGTGCTGGTGCTAAAGCCCAGCTGGCCGTTGCCCAGCACGACGACCTGGGTGGTCAGCTTGCTGCCATCGCCCACGGTCAGGGTCACGGTGTCGCCCACCTTGGCGTCGCCGCTCACGGTACCACTCAGGGTCACGCTCGCCTTATCATCCGCTTCCGCTTTGTTTACGGTGTTGTCGCCCCCCACCACGATCGGGTCGAGGTCGATGCCCAGCTCCGGTGCCACGGTGTCCACGCTGTAGCGTTCGCTGTCGGACTGGGTGGTGCTGTTGCCCGCCGCGTCGGTGGTGGTCACCTTGGCGTCGATCACCTTGTCCCCATCGGCCACCAGGTCGCTACCCGGCACATTGATGCTGAAAGTCTTGTCGGCCAAGACCAGACCGGTGAAGGCCTTGCCATTGACGGTCAGGGTGACGGTGTCGCCCTCTTTCACGTCGCCACCCACGCGACCGGTCACGGCGATGTCCTGCTTGGACTCGGCCGCGTTGATCACGTCGTCAGGGGTGATGTTGCCATCCAGGGTGATGCTGGCATCCGGTGGCGTGGTGTCGAGCAAGGTGGTGTCGTCGGTGGCGCTGGCCGGGTTGCCCGCCGCGTCGGTAACACTGGCCACCACGGTCAGGTTGCCATCCGCCAGCCCGCTCAGATCGGCGCTGGTCTGGTAGTTGCCATCGGCATCGGTGACGGCAGTGACTGTCACGCTCTTACCGGTGGCATCGCTGATCACCAGGATCACGGTACGACCCGGGCCAACATCGGAGGTGCCGCTGATGGGCGTGTTGGCCACATTGGCCGCGTTCACGTCATCCAGGCTCACCGTGATGTTCGCCGTGGTGTCCACGCTACCATCGTCGCTCGACGTGCCTCTGTTGCCAGCAGGATCAGTCACGCTGGCCGTCACGTCATAGCCCCCATCCGGCAACGGTGTCACGACATCCGCGCTGTAACTGCCATCCGGTTGTACCGTGGCGGTCAGGGTCTGCTGATTGCCGTTGGCATCGGTCACCGTCAGGGTCACCGTGCTGCCGGGGGCGGCGTCCGTGGTACCCGTGATGGTCGGAGTGTTGTCATTGGTATTGTCCGGTGCATTCACCGTCACGATCGGAGCCGTAGTGTCCACGCTGCCATCATCGGTCGCGGTGCCGGTATTGCCGGCCGGATCGGTCACGGAAGCCGTCACCTGATAGCCCCCTTCGGCCAGCGGTGTGGTGACATCCACGCTAAAGCTGCCATCCGGTTGTACCGTAGCGGTCAGGGTCTGCTGATTGCCATTGGCATCGGTCACCACCAGGGTCACCGTGCTGCCAGCGGGGGCATCCGTGGTACCGGTCAGGGTCGGCGTCCGATCGTTGGTGTTGTCGGGGGCAGAGACGGTGATGACGGGAGCGGTGAGGTCGACCAACTCATCTTCGCTGCTTTGCGCATCCACCAGCGGCGCCGCGCCAGCCGGGTTCGCGCTGTCAAAGCCTGCGCTGGAGATGGTTGCATCACCGGTACGATCGATGGTGACGAAACCGCCGTTGCCGCTGGCACCAGCCACGCCCCCCGCATTGCCTGCGGCCGGGGCTCCACCCGCCGCCGACGCTTCGAATGCCTTGGTGGGGTCGGTTCCGTCCAGAATCGCTTGCAGCAAGGCGGCGATGTCATCGGGTGTCCCCGCGTTCGCCAGCACGGCGTCACCCTGTTCGGGGCGCTCGCCGGAACCCAGGGTGAACGTGGTCTCTCCTCCCCGGAAGCTGGCCCCTTCGGGCGCAAGCAATACCGCATCCTTGGGCAGTACATCGCCTTCTGCAACGAGTCTCTGGCTCCCGTCGGCGGCGACCAGATACATTTTGCCTTGCAAGTGGGTAACGACGACATCCTGATCCAATACGATGCGCTGATTGCTCATGGTTTCTCCTGAAATATCGAAGGGCATATTGCTCCAGCCTCCAATGTGCCCGTTTATCAGGCCATAAACCAGTGAGAAAAATCGAATGAACAGACCGAAATGAAGCCGGGTTTCGGGGTGAAAACGAAGGGACGCCGAAGATGAATAAAATTAATTAAATCAATAGCATCAATTGTGACAAAACGAAGACGGGAGCCTCATCGGCTCCCGTCTCGTGAGGTGTCAGACACCGGCCCAGAGCAGGATGGCCAACAGTTGGGGCGAGATGATCCGCAGGAACATCACCAGGGGGTAGACGGTCGCGTAAGAGAGTGCGCTGGCACCACTGGTGGGGTGCATGCCGTTGGCAAATGCCAGAGCGGGAGGATCCGTCATCGAGCCGGCCAGCAGCCCGCACAGCGTGAGGTAGTTGAGCTTGCCATAATGGCGTGCCAGCACACCCACCAGCAGCAGCGGGATGAGGGTGATTGCCACACCGTACATCATCCATGCGGGACCGTCGCCGTTGATCAGGGTGTCGATGAAGCCGGCCCCGGACTTGAACCCCACCACCGCCAGGAAGAGCACTATGCCTATTTCCCGCAGCGCCAGGTTGGCGCTCGGCGGCATGAACCAGTAGAGCTTGCCGATGCTGCCGATACGAGACAGGATGAGCGCCACCACCAGCGGTCCCCCTGCCAGCCCCAGCTTGAGCGCCGCCGGGAATCCCGGCAGGTAGAAGGGAATGGATCCGAGCAATACCCCCAACCCGATGCCGATGAAGACGGGCAGCATCTGCACCTGCTGCAGTTTCTGCTGCACGTTGCCCACCACGCTGGTGACCGCCTCGATGGCATCGAGCCGCCCCACCAGGTTCAGGATGTCACCGAACTGCAGACTGGTCTGACTGGTTGGCACCAGCTCGATGCCGGCCCGATTCAGGCGCGAGATGACCACATCGTATTTCTGCTTGATGTCGAGATCGCGGATCCGCTTGCCGAGCACCTGCTCATTGGTGACCACCACCCGCTCGACACGCAGATCGGTCCCGCGGGTGGAGAGGGAGGTGTCTACCTCCTCTCCAAGCACCAGCAGCACCTTGTGCAGGGCATGACGCTCCCCCACCAGGTGCAGCAGGTCGCCAAGTTCGATGCGCGAGTCGGGCTTTGGCACCATCAGTTCGTCGCCACGCTTGAGTCGGGAGCAGATGACGTCCGCCTCGTCCAGACTCGGGATCTCGCGGAGCATCAGGCCGTGCATGTTGGGATTGCGCACGGCAATGTTGATGGTTTGCAGACTCTCCTTGGTCTTGCCAGCCTGCTGCTCGAAAGCGACCGCCTCCTCCTCGATCTTGATGTGGAAGAACATACGAATGAGCCACATGGTGAGCAGGATGCCGCAGATCCCGAACGGGTAGGCCACCGCATAGCCCATCCCCATCAGACCGGTGGATCCAGGATCCGCCCCGAGCTCCGCTAGGATCTGCTGGCCAGCCCCCAGGGACGGGGTATTGGTCACTGCCCCGGAAAAGACCCCGAGGATCACCGGCAGCGGTACATCGAACAGCTGGTGCAACGCTGCCGCCACCAGGCAGCCGAGCAGAACCAGCAGGGCCGCGAAGCCATTGAGCTTGAGGCCCGAACTGCGCAAGGAGGAGAAGAAGCCGGGACCGACCTGGATGCCTATGGTGTAGACGAACAGGATCAGGCCGAATTCCTGAATAAAATGAAGTGTTTGCTCATCCAGCTTCAAGCCGGACAAGCCGGCGAAGTGGCCCACTATGATGCCGCCGAACAGCACCCCGCCGATACCCAAACCCACGCCATAGACTCGCCAGTTTCCCAGCCAGAGCCCCAGCACTGCCACCAGCGACAGCATGCTGATGGAAAGCGCGATCTCACTCATCGTTTGCATCCTTTCCAAACTGAACTGGCACTAGCTTGTCAGCAAACGAAGGGGGCAACTGTGGGGTGCCGCACGAATTCAGGCTTTCATGAGCACAAAAATACCAATTAAGGGTTAGCCATCAGATATAGCCATAAATGGCCATGAAGTGGCACAGACTGCCCCCCAGCACAAACAGGTGCCAGATGGCGTGGTTGTAGGGAATGCGCTTGGCCACATAGAAGATCACTCCCAGGCTGTAGATGAGACCACCCAGCCCCAGCAGCAGGAGCCCGGTACCATCCAGATGCAGATAGAGCTGGTAGATGACCACCAGCGACAGCCAGCCCAGCATCAGATAGGTAAATAGCGACACCTTCTTGAAACGATTGATGAAGATCAGCTTGAACACGACCCCCGCCAGGGCCAGCCCCCAGATCACCACCATCAGTCCTTGCGCCAGCGGCGTATCGAGCGCCACCAGCAGGAAGGGGGTATAAGTGCCGGCGATCAGCAGATAGATGGCGCAGTGATCGAACAGCTTGCTCCAGCGTCTGGCAGCCACCGAGCTCACGCTGTGATAGAGCGTCGAGGCGAGATAGAGCAATACCAGGCTGGCACCGTAGACGCCGTAGCTCAGCAGTACCCTGGGCCCCTGATCCCACCCCTTGTGCAGCAGCAAGACCAGTCCCAGTCCGCCCAGCAGCAGCCCCAGCCCATGGCTGAGGCGATTCGCCCACTCTTCCCGTGGGGAGTACCCCGTCACATCCATCATTACCTCCAACCCATTACCGGCCCACTCTAGCGGCCGATGTTTCAGGCTACAAGCGTTAGCTGAAAATAAAGACGCGAGGAGAGGGAGGGCCAGAGATGGCTGTGCCCCCCGCCCCTTTGGTGTATGCTCTGCCGCCGACGCCGCCCATGCGGATGGCCGCGTCTGCCCGACAATCTGGTCTGGAGAACCCGATGAAGCTCACTGAACTGTTTACACAACCGGATCCTGATTTCGGCAAGGCCATGACGGCCCTGCTGGAGCATTTCCATCATTCCGACGACAGTCAGGCCCCCTATCAGCGGGGCAGCTTCACCCACCAGCTCGATCAGTCGTGCATGCCCGCCATCGGCATCTCTCCCCGGGACTATCTGGCACGGCTCACCACCCTGGTACCCGGGGCATCGCACCTCACCTCTCCCCGCTACATGGGACACATGACGGCGCCGCTGCCAGCCTTCACCGCCGAGCTCTCCCGGCTCTTGGTGATGCTCAACCAGAACCCGATGAAGATGGAGTCCTCCCGTTTGCTGAGCTTTCTGGAGCGGGAAGTGCTGGCCAAGCTGCACCGTCTGGTCTACCGCGAGGACGACGCCTTCTATGCAGCCCAGATGCATGCCAAGGATGCAGCCCTCGGCGTCATGACCAGTGGCGGTACCATCGCCAACGTCACCGCCCTCTGGCTGGCTCGCAACCGGGCCTGTGGCGACAACCTGTTCGCCCTCGCCGAGCAGGGCTATCGCGGCGCCGTCATTCTGGGCTCGCGGCTGATGCACTACTCCTTCGACAAGGGGATGGATCTGCTGGGACTCGGGGCTCGCAGCGTCTGGCGTCTCGACACAGACGAGCACAATCGGCTCAGTCTGGCGGCACTGGAACAGGCCCTTCAACAATGCAGGGAGCAGAAGCTCAAGGTGCTGGCGCTGGTCGGCGTGGCTGGCAGCACGGATTTTGGCTCCGTCGACCCGCTGCCGGAACTGGCCGCCATCGCCCGGCGCGAGCAAATCCACTTCCACGTGGACGCGGCCTGGGGTGGCCCGACCCTCTTCTCGCCCCGCTATCAGGGATTGCTTACGGGGATAGAGCACGCCGATACCGTCACCCTTGACGGTCACAAGCAGTTGCTGGTCCCGCTCGGTACCGGCATGCTGCTCTGCCGCCAACCGGACCTGATGATGACGGTGAAGCGCGAGGCTCCCTACGCCATCCGCGCCACCTCCTTCGATCAGGGGCGTTTCACTCTGGAGGGGACCCGTCCCGCCAACGCGCTCTATCTGGATGCCGCCTTCCAGATGCTGGGGCAGCAGGGTTATGCCCAACTCATCGACGCCAACTACGACAGGGCGCGGCGAATGGCCGCGCTCATCGACGCCAGCCCCGCCTTCGAGCTGATGTCGGCACCTGTCATGAACCTGCTCTCCTACCGGTGCATTCCGCCCCACCTGCAAGGTCAGGTGCCCGATGTGGCGGCCAACGAACAGATCAATCTCTTCAACGTCGCCCTGCAAAAAGCCCAGCGCGCCGAAGGGCACAGCTTCGTCTCACGCACCCAGCGCGCAGTCTCCCGCTATGGCGAGCAACCGCTCACGCTGCTACGCGCCGTCCTGCTCAACCCCCTCATCGAGGAAGCAGACATACGCGCATTGCTGGACGATCAGGTGCGCCTTGGCAACCAGATTGCCAGCCAGCTGTTCGAGTAACCCGCAGCCCCGGGAAGGAACTGCCTGCAGAATGGACGGTCTTATTCATTTGCCGTTGTCTGACGGGCAGGTACACTGAGTGAAATTTTGAGGTTAGAGCCCAGCATGAAGCAGTTTATCGAGTTCATCCCCCTGATCGTCTTCTTCGCGGTCTACAAGTTTTACGACATCTACACCGCCACTGGCGCCCTGGTGGTCGTCACTGGCCTGCAACTCCTGTACAGCTGGCTTCGCTATCGCCGGGTCGAGAAGATGCAGTTGTTCACCTTCGTGCTGGTCGGTTTCTTCGGCGGCCTCACCGTCTTCTTCCACGACGATGCCTTTATCAAGTGGAAGGTGACCGTCATCAACGTACTCTTTGCCCTCGCCCTGCTCATCGGCCGCTATGGCTTTGGCAAGAACCTCATCAAGCAGATGCTGGCCAAGGAGCTCCAAGCCACCGACCGGGTCTGGGACAACGTCAATCTCGGCTGGGTCGGCTTCTTCACCCTGTGCGGCCTGCTCAACCTCTACGTGGCCTTCAACCTCTCCCAGGAGATGTGGGTCAACTTCAAGGTGTTCGGCCTGCTGGGCATGACCCTGGTCTTCACCCTGCTCAGCGGCGTCTATCTCTATCGCCACATGCCGGCCGAGCAGAACGCAGAACAGAAAAAATAACCGCAACCAGAAAGGGATTGTTCCATGTGGTATCTGATCTACTCCGAAGATGTCGCGGGCAGCCTGCCCCAGCGCAAGCTGGCACGCCCTGCCCACCTGGCCCGCCTGCAAGCCTTGCAGGATGAGGGCCGCCTGCTGACGGCCGGCCCCAACCCGGCCATCGATGCCGAGGATCCGGCCGATGCGGGCTTCACCGGCAGCACCGTCATCGCCGACTTTGCCAGCCAGGCCGACGCCCAGGCCTGGGCCGATGCGGACCCCTATGTCGCGGCGGGGGTCTACGCCAGGGTGACCATCAAACCGTTCAAGAAAGTCTTCTGAGCCCATCGAGGCTGACAAGAAAAAGGCCCGGGACACTGTCCGCAATGCTGTTCACTTAAGAGAATTTGAGTTCCAGTCCACGTAGTATCAGGGCTAAAAAATGAGGGAGGCATGATGCCTCCCTCTTTCTATTGCAAGCCACGCTGGATAAAGGCTGAAGGAACATCGACTGGAAACAGCCTTGCTCCCCCAACTCAAGTCGCATTTATGAATAATTAGTCAAAAATGTGCTTATCTGAACAGCATTGCGGACACTGTCCGGCCTTTTTGCATCCGATGGTGACTCATGCCCTGGCCACAAACCAGGGATTGAGGATATCGGGCTTGTTGTAGCAAAGCGGCGAACCATCGAGCTGGGTGACGCTGCCCCCCGCCCCTTCCAGTACCGCCTGAGCAGCCCCCGTATCCCACTCGCAGGTCGGTGCGAGCCGCGGGTAAAGCTCGGCCTCCCCCTCGGCAATGATGCAAAACTTGAGAGAGCTGCCCATGGAAACCAGCTCGATCTCGCCCCGCTCCAGTTCGCCAAAACGGGCCAGATACTCGAGGGTTTCCTGCGACAGGTGATTGCGACTGCCCACCACGCGCCACACTTGCCCTGCGTCATGAGGGCGGGTCTGGATGGTCTCGTGCCTGCCATCAGCCACACGCCAGGCGCCAATCCCCTTGCCCCCATACCAGAGCTTGTCCAGTACCGGGGCATAGACCAGCCCCCAGCGCGGGGTCCCCTGTTCAATCAGGGCGATATTCACCGTGAACTCGCCGTTGCGGGAGACAAACTCCTTGGTGCCATCCAAAGGATCCACCAGCCAGTAACGGGACCAGCCGAGTCGCGCAGCCATCACCTCGGGGGAGGACTCTTCCGACAACACCGGGATATCGGGAGTGAGACGGGCCAGCGCCTGAACGATCACCTCGTGGGCCCCCTTGTCCGCAGCCGTCAGCGGGCTCTCGTCCTGCTTGTACTCCACCGCAAAGGGCTGGCTGTAGATGGACATGATGGCCTCACCGGCGGCGCGGGCGATGGGCTCCAGTTCGGAAATGGCGGGTAGATACATGGAAAAGAGTTCTCGCTCAAAGGGTTGGTCAGTGTAACCGAGTGAGTATCTTCGGCTTATAGCCGTTTGCACTGACTTATACAGTGTCAAAACTGACAGACAAAAAGTGGCGCAACACAGCTAATGATAAATGTGATACTAACGCCACATAAGGACATGACGATATGAACAAGAAGACCCTGATCGCCGCACTGCTGCTGGGCTGCCTCCCCCTGTTGAGCCAACCTCTGCTGGCCGCCGACAAGGCGGCGACCAAGCCTGTGGCCACCACCCAAGTCAAGGAAAGCGGCAAGATCAATCTCAATACCGCCAGTGTCGGCGAGCTCACCGCCCTGAAGGGCATTGGCGAGAAGAAGGCACAGGCCATCATCGACCACAGGGAGAAGCAGGGCAAGTTCACCTCCGTCGATCAACTGGCGGACGTCAGTGGCATCGGACCTGCCACGCTGGAAGCAAACCGGGACATGATTATCGTCAAGTAACCGGTTTGAATCCCTATAATCCCGAGGGCAGCCTGTGGCTGCCCTATTTTTCTTCGGGTATCATGAGCCCACTTTGTATCTTCGGACTCACTCCATGAAAAAGACACCGCTCGTTGTTCGCAAGGCCGTTCTCCCCGTTGCCGGTCTGGGTACCCGCATGCTGCCCGCCACCAAGGCCATCCCCAAGGAGATGCTGCCCGTGGTCGACAAGCCGCTGATCCAGTATGTGGTGCGCGAAGCCATCGCCGCCGGCATCAAGGAGATCATCCTGGTGACCCATTCAAGCAAGAACTCCATCGAGAACCACTTCGACAAGAGCTTCGAGCTGGAGGCGACCCTGGAGAAGCGGGTCAAGCGCCAACTGCTGGAAGAGGTTCAGCACATCTGTCCCAAAGACGTCACCATCATGCACGTGCGTCAAGGGGAAGCAAAAGGCCTGGGTCATGCAGTACTGTGTGCCCGCCCCCTCATCGGGGATCAACCCTTCGCCGTGCTGCTGCCGGATGTGCTCATCGACGAGGTGGCCAGCGATCTGAAGCAGGACAACCTGGCGGAGATGGTGCATCTGTTCGAAGAGGAGCAGATCAGCCAGATCATGGTGGAAGCCGTCCCCGAGAGCGAAGTGGACAAATACGGCATCGCCGACATCAAGGGGGAGGCCCTGAGCGAAGGCATGTCCCTGCCGATGCAGGCCATCGTCGAGAAGCCGCCCCGGGATGAAGCCCCGTCGAACCTGGCCGTGGTCGGTCGCTATGTGCTCTCGGCCAATATCTGGCCCTTGCTGGAAAAAACCCCGGCCGGCGCCGGCGACGAGATCCAGCTGACCGATGCCATCGCCATGCTGATGGAAAAGGAGCAGGTCAATGCCTACTTCATGAAGGGACGTAGCCACGATTGCGGCAGCAAGCTCGGTTACATGAAGGCCAATGTGGAATACGCCGTGCGCCATCGGGAACTCAGCAAAGAATTCACCAGCTGGCTGAAGCAGTTTGCCAAAGAGCTGTAATCTCTGAATATTTACAAGATAAGCAGAATAAAAAACTGGGCATCATTCGATGCCCTTTTTCATTTTATAAACAAATATTCAACCATTGATAGATAAAATATCACTAAATCATAATATTGTAATTTAAAGTCGCTTGTTCTATAAGGATTAAGGCTTGTTCCTAGCCCTTGCATAAAATTTCTAAAAAAATATAAGACACAGGTGGAAGTTCCAATGAATAACCCGTCCAAAGGGACCTTTTTAGGTCACCCTAAAGGGCTTTTTTTGCTCTTTAGTACCGAACTGTGGGAGAGATTCTCCTATTATGGCATGCGTGCCGTGCTCGTCCTCTATCTGACCGACCTGACCGCCAACGGTGGCATGGGCTGGACCCAGGCCGACGCCCTCAAGCTGTACGGCATCTATACCGGTCTGGTCTACATCACCCCCATCATCGGCGGCTGGCTCGCAGATACCTTCCTGGGCCAGCGCCGTGCCATCCTGTTCGGTGCCGTGCTGATGGCCGCCGGCCAGTTTACCCTGGCACTGCCTCACGCCATGTTCCCTGACATGGTCAACACCGTCTTCTATGCCGGCCTTGGCTTGCTGATCGTGGGCAACGGCCTGTTCAAACCGAACATCTCCACCATGGTGGGCGACCTGTATAAAGAAGGGGATCACCGTCGTGACGGCGCCTTCACCATCTTCTACATGGGCATCAACCTGGGCTCCCTGCTGGCCGGCGTGATCTGCGGCGCCGCCGCCACCGCCTATGGCTGGCAAGCCGCCTTCGTCAGCGCCGGTATCGGCATGCTGCTCTCCCTGGTCGTGCAGGCCACCATGGCCCAGCGTTTCCTTGGCGACATCGGCCGTGTGCCCGCTGCCCAGCGTGCCGCCCTGCAACGCTCCAAGGAGCAAAAAGCGCCCCTGACCAAACAGGAAGTGGATCGCATCAAGGTGATCCTGGTACTGGGCCTGTTCACCATCATCTTCTGGGCCGGCTTCGAGCAGGCCGGTGGTCTGATGAACTTGTATGCCCAGGAGTATACCGACCGCATGATCGGCAGCTTCGAAGTGCCGACAGCCTGGTTCCAGTCCCTGAACCCCTTCTTCATCATCACCCTGGCCCCTGTCGTGGCCGCCATCTGGATCAAGCTCGGCAAGAAAGAGCCGAACTCCCCGGTGAAATTCGCCATGGGCCTGCTGTTCCTGGCCGTCGGCTTCCTGTTCATGATCGGTGCCGTGCTGGAGCAAGGTGGTGATCAGGCTGTCAAGACCTCCATGTTCTGGCTGGTCGGTGCCTACCTGTTCCATACCCTGGGCGAGCTCTGCCTCTCTCCCATCGGTCTCTCCATGGTGACCAAGCTGGCTCCGCTGCGCCTGGCCTCCCTGATGATGGGTGCCTGGTTCGGTTTCGTGGCCCTGGCCAACTATGCCGCCGGCTTCATCGGCTCCTTCGTCGGCGAGTCCGGTGCCATGGCCATCTTCGGTGGCATCGCACTGGCCGCCGTGATCAGCGCCCTCATCCTGCTGACCATGGCCAACCGCCTGGTCTACTGGATGCACGGTGCCGAAGGCCCGGCCAAAGAGCCCGAAGAACAAGAGCAGAAACTGCAGTCCGCGACCGTTTGACCGGTCAGGACAGCAGAGACCAAACAGGGCGCCCATGGGCGCCCTGTTTGCATGTGTTCACTTCACGGCGTCAGTGGTGACGAACCTGCATCGTCAGGGCGCTGCCGCTGTCACTGCGAAACTGCAGATCAAAGGGCTCGTGCCAGCTTCGCCTGTGCAACGTGTAGCGACTGCTGCGCATCAAGCCGAGCGGCAACCCCCCTGCACGCATCAACCAGTGAGGTGAGGTGAGCCCGGCATTTGCAAAAAGCAGCCCATCCTCCTGATCGAACAGCAGGGCCGCCATGGCAAAGGAGTGACGCAGGCCCGACTCCATCAGTTGCAGATTGAGGTAATCCAGCAATCGGTGTGGCTGGGTCAACAGCAGGCTCTCTTGTTGCTGGTATTGGCGATAGGGGCCGTTCATCAGGGATCGCACCAAGGCACCACAGAAAGCCGCATCCACACCGAGGATGGGCAATTCCATCACCAGTACCAGCAGCTTGTCGTCCAGTTTGAAGGTATCCGGGATGAAGAGATTGCCCATGCCGGCAAAGGTGACCTGCCAGGGCCCCCACTCCTGCATGCCAGGGGGGGCCAACCAGGCGAGCAGCCGGCTGCTCGCCAGATCGTGGCCACGGAAGAAGTCGATGTGTTCCATCAGCTCCAGTTGCTGGCTCTGATGCCCGAGGTTTGTCAGGCATTGCTCGATGCTGCGGCGGATCTGCTCATAGTCATTCACCGGTTTGATGAAGAAGTCCCTGGCCCCCGCCCGCAGCGCACGCTCGATCGCAGCCATCTGATCCTGACCGGAGATTACGATGACGGGCACCTGTGGATAGCGGGCGGTGAGGCAGGCAATCACCTCATGGCCATCCATGTTCGGCATGTTCAGATCACACAACACCACATCGGGGTGATAGAGCGCTGCGGCAGAGAGCCCCTCAATCCCGTCTTCTGCCTGAAAGACGCAGGCCCCGTCGTGCTCGAGATAAGATACCAATGAGTGGCGAAAAACCGCTTCGTCTTCTACCACCAAGATCCGTAGTCCGGCTTTTGACATCTTGACAAAGCTCTTATTAGTCAAATGGTTATTTGAGCATTAAGACTAGATCATGGGCGCTGGATACCGCCACACAATATTGTCGAGCAGCGAGCCGGGCTGGCCTTGGTATCTGCCAAGCGTTTGAAATGGTCCGACTATTTTGATCGCCCCCTTGCGCAGAGATGGTCGGCAACCGTCGCCCGGCAGCCGTTATCTCGCAGGTCGGCACCATGAATTGTATGAGGCACCGCCATGAGGGATAATGCCCTCCACTCCAGATCGTGAAGCAGACCATGACGCCAGCCGAATACAGCGCCCTCGCCTATCCCAGACTCTCCCATCCGGCCCGCAGCCTCTATACCCTGCAACTGCGCCGCTTGGTGCTGGAAAATCGGCTGGCCCGACTCAACTATCCCGAGCTTGGCCGGGCACTGGCTGTCGTCGATCCGGGCAATCCCGGTGGTTTCAGCTATCAGGTCAACGCTCGCCAGCTGACCGAACTGCTCGACGAGCTGATGGAGGCCGAACTGCTTCAGGTCGAGGCCCAGGCTGACAGTGAGCACTACCACCAGTGCCCTTTCCAGTTGCCGTTGCTGAGCCAGCGGGTGCGCAGCCCTCTGCCGGCACGCCCGTTCCAGATGCACCTGCAGTGGCGTCCGGACGAAGAACTGCCTGCTCTCGCACGCCTGTGCGGGGTGATCGATGCCAGCTACAGCGAAGAGGATCTCGGGGAGTTCATCGCCTACTGGCTCGGCCGCCCCGAGGTGTTCGACTCCCAGCACCAGTGGATGTTGAAATTTATTCGGGCCCTCAAGAGTCGGCGCTACGCCCGCCGCCCGGCGACCGTGGTCACCGGGTACCAGCAGGTCGCGCCAGCCCCGGTAGAGGCTGGCCCGAGCCGCCGGGCGCAAGAGATGATCGATGAGGCCAAACGGCTGGCACAAGCTCAGGAGCCGGAGAATGATTGATACCAGGCGGCCACGAAGTGCACTATTGACCCCCTGCCCATCCAGCCACAGCCCTAGCAAAAGGAGAATTCCATGACAGATCCGCACGACCCGATGCGCCAGGCACTGGAAGAGATCGAGGCCAAACGCCAGAAAATCGTCAAGGCGAGACAGGAGCAACGGGCTCATGATCCCGAGCTCAAGCGTCACGTCAGCAGCCTGCAGGAACGTATTCTCCGACTGCGGGCCGCAATCGGCGGCAGCCAGTACGACTACGAAACCCTGCGCAAGGAGTACGACGCCAAGGCCAATGCCGAAGTGCGCGAGTTGCAGAAGGCCGCCCGCCAGGAGCGGATCCAGAAGCTGATCGCCCAGGCCGACCTCAATCCGGACTGGATCTTCGACAAGATGGATTCCGGTGACCCGGCCCTGCAATACCCCATCGAGACAGCCCGCTACTTCATCAGCGGTTTCGAGCACTGGGAGAAGAGCGGCGGGGGCTGCATGCTGATCTACGGCGATTACGGTACCGGCAAATCCACCCTGGCGGGCGCCGTGGCCCACGAGTTGATCGCGCGCCACCAGAAGTCGGTGATCTTCCAGCAGTGGGCCTCCATCGTGGACAGGCTCTTCTTCAACGTCATCCAGGATCAGGAGGAGCGCAACCAGTACCGCCGCGCCCTGGAAGAGGTGGACCTGCTGATCATCGACGAGGTGGCGGCCAACCGCGCCAAGATGGCCGAGAGTCAGTCCAGCTTCCTCGGCCACCTGCTGCGCCGTCGTCGCAACCTGTCCAAAAGCGTCATCATCATCACCAACCACAGCCCCCAGAGCCTGCATCAGGCCATCGGTGATTTCAGCTATGAGGCGATCAAGGCGTTCAATCCGGTGGACATCCACCTGAGCGGACCCAGCCGCCGTCCCAGCATCGGCCATTACAACGGTTGATCCCGTCGGGCCGGCGTCCCTGATGTCCGGCCCTTCATATCCCCTGCACCTCACAAATAAAAACCACTCTCATTTACAGAGAGCCATCCAGGCTCTAGGCTTGCTCTTTTGTTCGAGAGGGCCTGTCATGCCAACCACACTCATCTTCGGTGCCAGTCGAGGACTGGGCCGCGCCTTCACCGACTACGCACTGCAACTGGGCCACAGGGTCGTTGCCCTGGTGCGCCATGCCGACATGGCCAGCGAGCTGCATACCCTGGGAGTCGAGGTCGTCATCGGAGATGCCCTGGACCCCCTGGCCGTGACCCAGGCTTGCCGCTTGGCGGGCAGGGATGCTCGGGTAGTCTCCACCCTCGGCAGCTTTCGCCAGAGTGCACCGGTGGATTATCAGGGCAACCGCCATGTGATCGACGAGATGGAGCGCGCCGGGCTCAGCCGCCTGCTGCTGGTCACCTCCCTCGGCTGTGGCGACAGCTGGCAATACCTGCCCGAACGGGCTCGCGCCGCCTTCGGACACGAGGTACGTCTCAAGAGCCTGGCGGAAAGCTGGCTGCAGACAAGCACCCTTGAGTGGACCATTTTACGCCCCGCAGGGTTGCAGGATGGGGAGCCCACGGGTCAGACCATCCTGAGCCAGGGGCAGGAGAGGCATGGCCTGGTCAGGCGCCAGGATGTGGCGATACGGGGTTTGCAACTGCTCACCGACCAGGAGGCGTGCGGCCAGATCTATGCCATCGGCGATTCGGGTCTGAATCAGCCATGATCCCTGTGAATGGCAACACGGTCAGCCCAGTGGCTGACCGTGTTGTTGCAAGGCGCCTAGTCGGTGGAGGACGCTGTCGTCCCATCATCCGGCCGCATTGCAGGGCACGGTTGACGCCAGCGGAGAAACCAGCACGCCAGAGCGCCATACAGCAGCGCCAGTCCCCACAACTGCCACCAGTAGCGGGAGACCTGGGCAAAGTCGGCGCCCATCTGATTGAGGCGCAGGAATCCCTCGATGGCCGGCGTGCTCGGGGCCCACTGGGCCAGCCAGTTGAGGGGAGCCGGGATGAGCTCAAGGGGCCAGATAAAGCCGGCCAGGAAGACCAGCGGCAAAGAGGAGACAAGCACCACCTGGGTCGGCAGATCACGGCGGGTGAACAGGGCGCCGAGCACGATCCCGAGCCAGGTGGTGGCCAGCAGGAACGGCAGGGTAAAGAGCCAGAGTTCGCCGGGTACAGCGGTGCGGGCAATACCGTAGTGATCGAAGCAGAAGCCGAAGAAGTAGGTCACCGGAAGGACGAAAAGAGCCCCCACCACCAGGGTGCGGGCCAGCAACAAGGCCGGCACGGGGGCATGTTGCCAGTAGCCTGACTCGCCACGGCGGCTGCGCTGGTTCTGGGTCGCCCCCAGGATGCCGGTCCCCATCAGCAACACCTGATGCAGGATCAGCACGAATACCGCAGGCACCACGTAGTTCACATAGCCCATGGTGGGGTTGAATACCGGCAGCACATTGAGGGCCACCGCGTTCCAGCCCATGGCGGCCTGGGGCAGCGCCTCGCCCTGGCTCAGCAGCCTGGCCACCTTCACCTGGGCGGCGAGCGTGCCCCCCGCCTGGGCCAGCCCTTCGGCAATGGTGCCATAGACCAGGAAGTAGGAGGCATCCCCGGCATAACCCAGGGTCACGCTCCTGCCCAGCATCAGATCCCGATAGAAGTGGCGGGGAATGTGCAAGATGCCGCTCGCCTTGCCGGTCAGCATCATCTGGCGGGCCTCGTCGAGCGAACCGGCACGGGCCACCAGTTTCACCTGCGCCGTGGCATCGGCCATAAACTCCAGCTGGCGGGAGAGCTGGCTGCCATCCTCGTTGACCACCACCACGGGCTCTTCCCTGGGCAATTGGTGCAGGTAGGGTTGGGGGTAGAGGAAGGAGTAGAAGAAGACGCCGCCAAACAGGGTCAGCATGATGGCGCGATCCGCCAAGAGGGTGCGCAGCTCAAGGCGCACCAGATCCCAGAATCCCATCATGGCCTGGACTCCTCATGGGGCAGGGCCGCGCCCGACGGCGTCCGGTAGCGGTGTACCACCAGCAACAGGGGCAGCAAAAACAGCAGCAGAGCCCCGAGCTGGGGCAGGGCCGCCGTCAACGGTTGACCATAATTGGTTTGCCCGATCTGCAGCTCCACATAGTGGGAGATGGGCAGCAGGCTGCGCCAGAACTGGGCTACATCCCCCATGGCGCTGACCGGAAAGGTGACCCCCATGAAGGCAAATCCCGGCGCCGTGTAGGCGCCGGCCAGAGAGAGCGCCCGCGCCGGATCCCGGATGATGGCGTAGAAGAAGGCCCCCATGGTGACGCAAGCGGCCGACGCCAGTCCCAGCCCCGCCGTCAGCACCAGCCAACTGCCTTGCATGGGGTACCCAAGCCCCTTGAACAGCAGCAGACTCCACGCCAGACCCCACCCCCAGCCGATGAGCACGTGGGGCAGCAGGGTACGCCAGAGGCCGAACCAGACCCCTCTGGTGGTCCAGTCCAACCCGAGGCGATCGGTGCGGGCCAGGGCGTTCAGGCCATAGAGCACCACCAGGATCTGCCACACCGCAGGTAGCAGGGCGCTCAGCAGAAACTGGGCGTAGCTGGAATTGATGTTGTAGAGCGCGGTAACCTGGCTCGCAATGGGTACGGATTGTCCCAGGGCACCGGGCAGCGTCTTGCCGTCGGCCATGGCCTCCAACACCCCTACCTGGCCATTGAGAGTTCCCACCACCTGGGCCAGTGCGGAGTTGACCAGCTTGGCAATCAGGATGAACTGGCCATTGTTGAACACGGTCACCCTGGGTTGGGACCCCTCGCGGGCATCCCGCTCCAGGTGATGAGGGATCACCACCAGGGCATAGATGTCCCCCCCTCGCAGTGCCCTGGCCCCCTCGTCAATGGCGTCAAACTGCTGCGCTATCTTGAGCCCGGCGGAGCCATCGAGAGAGAACGCCAGTTGCCGGGAGAGGGTGCTGCGATCCAGATCCACCAGACCGACCTTGAGATCCCGCGCCAGGCCGGCTGAAAAGATCCAGCACAGGATCCCTATCAGCAGAAAGGGGACCCAGCTCGCCAGCGCCCGGCCGAACGGGTCCTGCCAGAGCAACCGCCATTCGCGCCCCATCAGAGCTCGACCAGCACGCTCATGCCGACCCGCAGCCCGTCAACCGGCTGCAAGGGGCGCGCTTCCACCTGGAAGCTTTTCATGTCGAACCCCTGGCGGGTGTCGGTGGCACGCCAGGTGGCGAAATCCCCCATCACGGCCACATGGGTCACCTTGAAGCGCACCAGCTGATCCCCCAGGCCGGGAATACGGGCATCAAACTCGGTACCGACCGGAAACCTTGGCAGGAGGTCCTCACGGACATGGAACTGGGCCCAGGCATCCTTCATGTCGAGCAAGGTCACCACGGGGAAGCCCTGGGGAGCCAGCTCGCCGCTGCGCAGCAGCACCTGGGCAACTTCCCCCTCGTGTGGGCTGGCGATGCGGGTATCGGCCAGATAGGCTTCCACTTCCGCCACGCCGCCAGCCGCCATCTTGGCCTGCTCGCGGGCCGCGATCTTGGTCTCTTCCCGCGCCCCTTCCAGCGCCATCTGGTATTGCTGCCAGGCCATGCCCTCGCTGTACTTCGCCGCCTGCCAGGCCGTCCAGGCCTCGTCACGCTTTTGCAGCGACATCACGCCATCCCGATGCAGGCTGGCAATGCGCTCGTAGGTTTTGCCATGAAGCAGGGCTGCCGCCTTGGCCTGTTGCCACTGATCCTTGGCGGCCGCGATCTGCTGCACTCGCGCCCCCTTCTCGGCCTCTTCGGCCATGGCGCCAGCCGCGGCCTGCCCGGCCTTGGCCTGACTCAGCTTGGCCTCGATCTCCGGGCTCGCCAGAGTGAACGCCAGTTGGCCCCTGGCCAGTTGATCCCCCTTCTTCACCAGCACCTCGTCGATGCGGCCCGCCACCTTGGAAGAGACCGAATACTGCTGCGCCTCTATCTGCCCCTGCAGACGCACCGGCTCCGGCTGATAGGCCAGCCAGAAGCGCCAGCCCAGCCAGAGCACAAGCAATACCAACGCCAGTGGCAGCAGCCAGGGCTTGCCCTGGCTCATCTTCTTCTTGATGGGGGGATGACTCATGAATTCACCTCGGCAAACGGGCGACCCTTGACGGTCGAAACGGACATGAATAACGGAATGGAGGAGAGCGCGATCATGAGTTCACCTCGATCGCCTGGCCATGCTGATACTGGTTGAAACTGTTCATCTGACCGGAGAGTGCCAACAGGCGGGCCAGGGAGATCACGTATTGATAGGCGGCGGCGGCGCGCTGGGTCTTGACCCCGGCAAGCTGGGTCTGGGCATCGACCACATCAAGGGAAGTGGAGAGCCCCTGACCGAATGCCTTGTCACGCAACCGCACGTTCTCCTCGGCCAGCGCCTGGGTCGAGGAGAGAGAGTGATACTCCTCCAGTCCCTGGGCAGCCTCGCGCCAGGTCTTCTCGACCAGCAGCTCCAGATCCTGGCGGGTCTTGGCTTGCAGCAGGTTGACCTGGAGTTCGGCGCTCTTGGCTGCCTGGACCGTCTCGGAGCGGCCATCACGACTCACCAGCGGCATGCTGACCCCGACACCAACCAGCCAGTCCGGTGTGGTCTTGGAGACGATGGAATCATCTTCATAGAGGTTGTAGTTGCCGAACAGGAAGAGCTCGGGGGCGTATTTGCCCTTCTCCAGCTTGATCATCCCCTGAGCCTGCTCCTTCTTGGCCGTCAACAGCTTGAGACCGGGATGCACCGACAGGGTCTCCTCCACAAAGGGAGACAAGGCTGGCATCCCTTCGTTGATGAAGAGGGCGGTATTGGGCTCAGCCTGCTTGAGCTTGAGCATGTGGCCGAGCGCTAGCTGGGCGATCTCCAGGCTGCGCCTGGCCTTCTGGGTATCGATACGTGCCCTGTCATAGGCAGACTGGGCCGAAAGGCGCTCTACCTTGGCGATCTGCCCCTGGGCTTCGAGCTTCTTGGCATGATCCAGATGGTGTGCCAGTCCCTGCTCGATCTCCTGCTTGGTCTGCACCACCTGCGCCGCCAGCACCACCCCGAAGTAGGTCTGGGAGAGGCTCTCGAAGGTGGACTGCTGTTTGAGCACCAGCAACTGCTCAGCCTCGCTCACCTGGGCCTGACGAATATCCTGGGCCGCATCGATGCGCCCGCCGGTAAAGAGCGGCCATAACATCTTGACCGAACTGGTCACCACGTTCTGCTTGGTGAGGGGGGTGACGAAATCGCTCGGGCTGAGGTTGAGTGCCTGCATCACGGGCCCCAGCACCTTGCCGAATTCCGGATGATTGGCGATGGGGTTGAGATCCAGCATGTCCAGCTCCATCGGCTGATCAAGATGGGTATAGCTGGCCCCCACATCCACCTTGGGCAGGTACATGGCCTTGGCCGCCTCCCGCAGTTGCTGGGCCCTCTCCACCCCGGCCTGCTCTGCCGCCAAGCCGTCATCCTGCTGGATGACCCGACTCCAGGCCTCGGTAAAGCTGACCGTCTGCGCCTGGGCCGACCCCAGCACGACACCCAGCAGGCATGGGCAGAGCGATTTGATGAACTTTGCCGTCATACATCCCCGATCCGTTTGTAATAAAATTGTGTAGAGCCTTTGCTCAATTCAGGCCCGCTATCATAGCCTAAACCGACTTGAGAGGGAGACTCACAAATCACCATCCCCCTCACTCGCGCCCCCCTGACCATGGTCACAGACAATATGTCCGATTTTCAAGCA
Source organism: Aeromonas sp. QDB56 (assembly GCF_027705505.1). NCBI lineage: Bacteria > Pseudomonadati > Pseudomonadota > Gammaproteobacteria > Aeromonadales > Aeromonadaceae > Aeromonas > Aeromonas sp. QDB56. Next base: position 2,433 of record NZ_JAPDBZ010000053.1, on the reverse strand, counting down.
CTCCTGAATTTGCAAGCCTTGGCGCGACGTTTTTTTCAGAAAAAAATGGCTGACGCTCAAATACTAACCTTTTCTCCTGACTAAAAAATGCGTAATATACGCCGCCCTAAGCCGATGGTAACCGTGGAATGCAGATAGGTCCCCACACGCTTGAAACTCCCCTGATCGTGGCCCCCATGGCCGGTGTAACAGACCGACCATTTCGTGAACTTTGTTTACGTTTGGGAGCCGGTATGGCCGTTTCCGAGATGCTGCTGGCCAACCCGGATGTCTGGGATACCCAGAAAACCCGGATGAGAATGGATCACTCTGCTGAAGGCGGCTTGCGATCGGTCCAGATTGCCGGTGCCGACCCCGAGATGATGGCGTTTGCTGCCCGCTACAACGTGGAGCAGGGCGCTCAGATCGTCGACATCAACATGGGGTGTCCGGCAAAAAAAGTGAATAAGAAGCTGGCAGGTTCCGCCCTGCTGCGTCAGCCAGACCTGGTCAGATCCATCTGCCGGGCCGTGGTGGATGCGGTGGAAGTACCTGTCACCTTGAAGATCCGCACAGGATGGGATCCGGATAACCGCAATGGCGAGGAGATCGCCCGAATCGCCGAAGATTGCGGTATCGCGGCCCTTGCCGTGCATGGTCGTACCCGTGCCTGCCTCTACAAGGGCGAAGCGGAGTACGACACTATCAGGGCGATTAAGCAGGCCGTATCGATTCCTGTTGTCGCCAATGGCGACATCGATAGCCCGGAGAAAGCCCGGTATGTCCTCGACTATACCGGTGTTGACGCCGTGATGATCGGCCGTGCTGCGCAAGGACGACCCTGGATTTTCCGGGAAATCCGCCATTTTCTTGAAACGGGCACCAAGCTGCCGCCTCCCGACAGGGAAGAGGTTCGCACCCTGATGAACGAGCATGTCACCAATCTGCACCAGTTTTACGGTGCCTATCTGGGAGCGCGCATTGCCCGTAAACACGTGGGCTGGTATCTGGATGAAGAAGAGGCGGGCCGAGAATTCCGTAAGCACTTCAATGCCCTGGATTGTGCAGACGCACAACTCGAGGCACTCGAAGCGTATTTCGATGGATTAGGTTAACGCATAACTAAAGAGCCGACCGAATATGTTCGAACAAACCCTGACTTCTGATGCATTGGTAACAACTACTCACAATCACGCTGCCGAGCCGACCCAACGCCCCCTGCGTGACTCTGTGCAACAGGCCCTGCGTAACTACCTGGCCCAGTTGAACGGTCAGGAAGTGATTGATCTGTACGATATGGTTCTCTCCGAAGTCGAAGCTCCCATGCTGGACGTGATCATGCAGTACACCCGTGGCAACCAGACTCGCGCCGCCGTGATGATGGGCATCAACCGCGGCACCCTGCGCAAGAAACTCAAGCGTTACGGCATGAACTGATCCCTGTCATTCTGCTGCAGTGCAGACGAAGGCGTATCCCAGCGATGGGATACGCCTTTTTCTATGCCCGGTGTTTACCTGCTCACTCCACCGCCAGCTTGATACCAAGCCCCACGAACAGCCCCCCCATCACACGATTCAGCCAGGTGGCCACCCGGGTGTGTAGTCGCACCTTGCGGCTTGCAAACGCGGTGGAAAACGCCAGCAGATGGCACCAGATCATGCCGTTGAAATTGAAGATGCAGCCCAGCACGATGAATGCCAGTGCTTTTTGCGGCGCATCTGGCGCGATGAACTGGGGTACAAAGGCGAGGAAGAACAGGGCAACCTTGGGGTTGAGGACATTGGTGAGCAACCCCTGCCGAAAGATGCGCCCATAAGAGAGCGCAGGCAGCGCCACAGCCCCATCCACAGACGTTGAAGTGCCACTCCTCTGCCAGAGCATGGACACGCCGAGATAGACCAGATAGAGCGCCCCCATCAGCTTGATGACGGCAAACAGCTCGGCAGAGGCACTCAACAGGGCAGACAGTCCCAGAGCTGCCGCCAACACATGCACCATGGTACCTGTCCCGATACCCAATGCCGCCATGGACCCTGCACGCCATCCCTGGGAGCCGCTGCGCAGCATGATGAGCAGGGAGTCAGGCCCAGGCATCATGTTCAACAACAGGCCAGAAACGATAAACAGCGCCAGATCGTGGATCCCCAACATACACAGCTCCTTGTACATGAAAGAAACAGTCTATGGATCCTGAAGTACTTGTCACTCCCGTTTCCGGCGATAGTGATTATCAAGGAAGGGAATAGCGTTTGAGCCGGAGATATTTGACGCTCAACCAGGTGAAAAAGAGAGATTGAGCCGTTTGAAAGGCAGTGATACTGGCTGAATAGCAATGTTTATCGATGTAATTGACTGGATTTTGAGCATTATCCAGACTTATACCAATCGGATTAAACATTAGGTCAGTTTTATCCAATCTCGGCTACAAAGTGACATCACCCGCTCCACATCGG
>NZ_JAPDBZ010000052.1:0-24933 GCF_027705505.1 Aeromonas sp. QDB56 | reverse complement strand
CAGAAGTGAAACGCTGTAGCGCCGATGGTAGTGTGGCATTCGCCATGCGAGAGTAGGACACTGCCAGGCACCCAATTTTAGATTACGCATTGAGCGTGGTCTTTACCGGTTAGTGTGCTGATATGGCTCAGTCGGTAGAGCGCATCCTTGGTAAGGATGAGGTCCCCAGTTCGATTCTGGGTATCAGCACCATTAAATAAGAAAGCCTCCCAATAGGGAGGCTTTCTTGTATCTGCCTTTCAGCCATCCATCGCAAATTGCAGTCCTGCAATGTCGCACCTTCTTGTTGCTGAGATATCTTCCCTTTCTATCCCGTATGCTTTCCGGGCGCCGCTTCTCTCTTAAAGGGATCCAGGCTAAGTTGTGGATTGGCAAAGACAACTACGCTTTCGAAGGGGAAAGAACATGCTGATTAGGAATGTGCGTCTGGCGGGCAGGGAAGGGATGTGGCAAATCCTCTGTCAGGGAGGCGTGATCCGGGCCATTGAGCCCATGAGCACTCAGCTGCTCTCTGCCCGCGAGCTTGATGGTGAGCAAGGCCTTGTCATCCCCCCCTTTATCGAACCGCACATTCACCTCGATACCACCCAGACGGCTGGCGAGCCGAGTTGGAACCTCTCCGGTACCCTGTTCGAGGGGATCGAGCGCTGGGCCGAGCGCAAGGCGCTGCTGACCCATGAGGATGTGAAACAGCGAGCCATCCAGACACTGAAATGGCAGATTGCCAACGGCATCCAGTTTGTCCGTACCCACGTGGATGTCTCCGACCCCAATCTGGTCGCTCTGAAGGCGATGCTGGAGGTGCGGGAGGAGATGAAGGAGTGGGTGGAGCTGCAGATAGTGGCCTTCCCACAGGAGGGGATCCTCTCCTACCCCAACGGCAAGGCATTGCTGGAAGAGTCCCTCAAGCTGGGGGCCGACGTGATCGGTGCCATCCCCCATTTCGAGTTCACTCGGGAGTACGGGGTCGAAAGTCTGCACTACGTCTTCGATCTTGCGGAGAAATATCAGGTTTTGATGGATGTGCATTGCGACGAAATCGATGACGAACAGTCCCGTTTTATCGAGACGCTGGCAACCCTGGCCTACGAGCGCGGCATGGGCCATCGGGTGACCGCCAGCCACACCACCGCCATGCATTCCTATAACGGTGCCTATGCGTCGCGACTGTTCAGGCTGCTGAAGATGGCGGACATCAACTTCGTCGCCAATCCGCTGGTGAACATTCACCTGCAGGGGCGCTTCGACAGCTATCCCAAGCGTCGTGGCATCACCCGGGTGAAGGAGATGCTGGAGGCGAACATCAACGTCTGCTTCGGCCACGACGACGTGTTCGATCCCTGGTATCCCATGGGCACGGCCAACATGTTGCAGGTGCTGCACATGGGGCTGCATGTCTGCCAGATCATGGGCTATGAACAGATCAACGACAGTCTCAAGCTCATCGGCAACCACAGCGCCCGCACCCTGAACGTGCAGGATCGCTACGGCATCGAGGTGGACAAGCCCGCCAACCTGCTGATCCTTCCTGCTGAGAATGGTTTTGATGCGGTGCGCCGCCAGGTGCCGGTGCGTTATTCCATCCGCCATGGCAGAGTCATCGCCGATACTCGCCCGGCTGAGACGACCCTCCACCTTGTGAATCCAGAACCGGTAGACTTTCGCCGCTAGGGTCTAGCCGGGTCGATTAATTGCCCGGCTGTCCCCTGCTGTCGAGATTTTGCATAATGCCAACCTGACAATCTTGGAGACTGCTTGATGCAAACCTGGTTATTTGTCGCTGTCGGGGGCGCCTTCGGTGCCTGCCTGCGCTTTGGCATCGCCGAGCTGATGGCATGGCTGCTGGGACGCCACTTTCCCTATGGCACCCTGGTGGTCAACGTGGTGGGTTCCTTCATCATGGGGATTGCCTATGCCCTGATCAGCCATGGTCACGTGGTGGAACACCCGATGAAGCCATTGCTGATGGTGGGTGTCCTCGGTGCCCTGACCACCTTCTCCTCCTTTGCCCTCGATACGGTCGTGCTGGCCCAGCAAGGGGCCTATCTGAAGGCACTGCTCAATATCGGTCTCAATCTGTTCCTCTGTCTGGCCATGGTCGTGCTGGGGATGCAGTTGGTCACAAGCCGGGTTTGAGGTGTCCGCACGCCATCGGCTCTGGTAAACTGGCGGCCATTCTTTGCTCTATGGGTATTTGAGGGATGTCGGAACAGACTACTACTACGCATTTTGGCTATAAAACCGTGGCAGCGACCGAGAAGGAAACCCTGGTCGCCGGTGTCTTTCATTCGGTAGCGGCCAAGTATGATCTGATGAACGATCTGATGTCGTTCGGCATCCATCGCCTCTGGAAGCGCTTTACCATCGACTGCTCCGGTGTCCGCAAAGGACAGAAGGTGCTGGATCTGGCTGGCGGCACAGGGGATTTGACCGCCAAGTTCTCCCGCATCGTGGGTGAGACCGGCCAGGTGGTCCTGGCAGACATCAACGACTCCATGCTCAAGGTGGGCCGCGACAAGCTGCGCAACCTGGGGGTGGCCAACAACGTCTCCTACGTACAGGCCAATGCCGAGGCGCTCCCGTTCCCTGACAACCATTTCGACGTCATCACCATCGGCTTCGGCCTGCGCAACGTCACCGACAAGGACAAGGCGCTTGCCTCCATGTTCCGGGTGCTCAAGCCGGGTGGCCGCCTGCTGGTGCTGGAGTTCTCCAAGCCGGTGAGCGAAGTGATCGCCAAGCTTTATGATCTCTACTCCTTCAAATTGCTGCCGAAAATGGGCGAAATCGTAGCAAACGACAGCGAAAGCTACAAATACCTGGCGGAATCCATCCGCATGCACCCGGATCAGCAGACCCTGGCGGGTATGATAGAGCAGGTCGGGTTCGAGCAGGTGGAGTTCTACAACCTGACCCAGGGCGTGGTCGCCCTGCACCGCGGTTACAAGTTTTAAGGTCGCCTATGCCGATGGATGCCATGGTCACCGCGGTGATCGAAACCAGCCTCAACCAGTTGCTGGCCCTGGACAAACAGAGCCCGGAGCGGTTGCGCAAGCTGACGGGCAAGGTACTCAAACTGGAGCTGCGCGAACTCAAGCCGCTCTGGTTTGTCTTCTCGGAGCGCCGTCTGGATGTGCTGGCCAGGTTTGAAGGCGAGGCGGATGCGGTGTTGAGCCTCTCCCTGACTGCCCTCGGCCTGCTCAAGGAGCCTTCCGCCCTGACCCGCTACATCCGCGAGGAGAAGCTGGACCTGAGCGGTGACCCCCAGCTGGTGCAGGCATTCAGCGCCCTGCTTGGCGAGCTCGATATCGACTGGGAAGAGGAGCTGTCCCGCTACACCGGCGATGTGGTGGCCCACACCCTGTGCAGTGGTGCCCGTCAGGCTCGCCGTTTTGTGGGGCGAGAGTTGTGCCGTTCCCAGCGTCAAGTGGCCGAGTATCTGACCGAGGAGGCGAGGCTTGCCCCGGGTCCGCTGGAAGTGGCGAGCTTCAATGACGATGTCGAAGAGCTGGCCCAACAGATGAAGGCGATCGAGTTGCGGCTTGCCCGCCTCGAACAGCAGGTGAGCTGATGACCCCGAAGGAGTTCAAACGCCTCTATCGCATCGTCAGCATCCTGCTGGAACAGGGCATCGACGAGCTGGTGCCCGCCCGTTATCAGCCCTGGCCTGGCCGTCTGGCCCGTCGCAGTCTGTTCTGGCTCAAGAACAAGCAACAAGGCATGAGCCGTGGCGCCCGTATTCGCCTCGCCTTCGAGGCCCTGGGCCCCATCTTCATCAAGTTCGGCCAGATGCTCTCGACCCGCCGAGACCTGCTGCCCCCCGACATTGCCGAAGAGCTGGCCCTGCTGCAGGACAGGGTGCCTCCCTTCTGTGGTCAGGCCGCCCGTCGCCAGATAGAAGAGAGCCTGGGTTGCCCCGTCGAGACGCTGTTCGATGAGTTCGACGAGACGCCGCTGGCATCCGCCTCCATCGCCCAGGTGCACACCGCCCGGTTGAAGGAGAACGGCCGCGAGATCGTCATCAAGGTGATCCGTCCCGATATCGAGCCGGTCATCGAGGCCGACCTGCGCCTGATGCAGGCCCTGGCCCGTCTGGTGGCCCGTTTCGTGCCCCAGAGCGGACGACTGCGCCCCGTCGAGGTGGTGGAGGAGTATCGCAAGACCATACTCGACGAGCTCAACCTGATGCGCGAAGCGGCCAACGCCATCCAGCTGCGCCGCAACTTCACCGGTTCCGAGGCGCTCTATGTGCCCGAGGTGTTCACGGACCATTGCCGTGAGCAGGTGCTGGTGATGGAGCGTATCTACGGCATTCCGGTCTCCGACATTGCCGCGCTGGAAGCCAACGGCACCAACATGAAGCTGCTGGCCGAGCGCGGAGTGGAGGTGTTCTTCACCCAGGTGTTCCGCGACAGCTTCTTCCACGCCGACATGCACCCGGGCAACATCTTCGTCTCTTTCGAACACCCCGAGAATCCGCTCTGGATCGGCATCGACTGCGGCATCGTCGGCACCCTCAACCGGGAAGACAAGCGCTACCTGGCGGAGAACTTCCTCGCCTTCTTCAACCGCGACTACCGCCGTGTGGCCGAGCTGCACGTGGAGTCTGGCTGGGTACCGCCCGATACCAAGGTGGACGAGTTCGAGTTCGCCATCCGCACCGTGCTGGAGCCCATCTTCGAGAAACCGCTCTCCGAGATCTCCTTCGGCCACGTGCTGCTCAATCTGTTCAACACCGCCCGTCGCTTCAACATGCAGGTGCAGCCGCAACTGGTGCTGCTGCAAAAGACCCTGCTCTATGTGGAAGGGCTGGGTCGCCAGCTTTATCCCCAGCTGGATTTGTGGCAGACCGCCAAGCCCTATCTGGAAAACTGGATGCACGAGCAGGTCGGCCCCAAGGCGGTGTGGAATGCCATCAAGGAGAAGGCGCCGTTCTGGGCGGAGAAACTGCCGGAGCTGCCGGAGCTGGTCTATGAGACCCTGCGTCAGGCCCGCCATCAGCAGCACCACTTCGACCAGATGTTTGCCGATTTCCGTCGCCACAGTCGCCGTCAGGGGCAAGCCCGCTACCTCTTAGGGGTTGGAGCCAGCCTGCTGCTCGCGGGTGTATTCTTGCTGACCCAGAAACAACACATTGAGTGGGGACAAATCAGCCTCGCCGGCGCCGGGTTATGCTGGCTGCTGGGTTGGTTGCGAACCCGTTCCCATTAAATAACCTGCGCCATCGGGCGCCTATCCGGAGAGAAAGTCATGGGTGGTATCAGTATTTGGCAGTTGTTGATCATCGCAGTCATCGTCGTGCTGTTGTTCGGCACCAAGAAATTGCGCGGTATCGGCGGCGATCTGGGCGCGGCGGTCAAGGGGTTCAAGAAGGCGCTCTCCGATGAGCCGGCCGACACCAAACCCGAGCAGAAAGATGCCGAGTTCCCGACCAAGCAGTTGAACGAGACGGCCAGCAACGCCGAAGCCGCCAAGCAGAAAGACAAAGATCAGGCCTAAGCCATGTTCGACATCGGTTTTTGGGAGCTGGTCGTCATCGGCGTCGTCGCCTTGGTGGTGCTGGGTCCCGAGCGGTTGCCGGTTGCGATCCGCACCGCCAGCCACTGGATAAGGCTGATCCGCAGCACCGCCAACTCGGTCAAGGCCGAGCTGGAACAGGAGCTCAAGTTGCAGGATCTGCACAACGATCTGAAGAAGGCCGAACGGTTGCAGATGAACAACCTGAGCCCCGAGCTGCAGGAATCCATCGAGCAGTTGAAAGCGGCCGCCCAGTCGGTGAATCGTCCCTATCAGGGGGAGAACGAGATCCGCCCGCCTCGGGAGCCCGCCCAGGCCGAGCCAGCCACTCCGGTGGCGGCCTCGGTGCCCGTGACCTCAGAGGTGCCACCGGTCAACAGTCAGCGAGAGAGCGAGCCTGTGCCCGCCAGCGAGTCCGCAGCCAAGGGGGAGGGTAAGCCATGAGTCAGGCAGAACAACCCCTCATCAGCCATCTGGTGGAGCTGAGAACCCGTCTGCTGCGTTCCATCACCGCCATTCTGCTGGTGTTCATTGCGCTGATCTACTTCTCCAACAACATCTACGACTTCGTGGCCCAGCCGCTGCTCAGCCAGTTGCCAGCAGGCACCAGCATGATAGCGACGGATGTGGCGACCCCCTTCATCACGCCCATCAAGCTGACCCTGGTGGTCTCCTTCTTCGTGGCGATCCCTTATCTGCTCTACCAAGCCTGGGCCTTCATTGCCCCCGGTCTGTACCAGCATGAACGGCGTCTCATCATGCCGCTGGTCGCCTCCAGTGCCGTGTTGTTCTACGCCGGCATGGCGTTTGCCTACTACGTGGTGTTCCCCCTGGTGTTCGGTTTCTTCACCAGTACCGCCCCCGCCGGGGTGACGGTGGCGACCGACATCGCCAGCTACCTGGACTTCGTGCTGACCCTGTTCTTCGCGTTCGGGGTGGCGTTCGAGATCCCGGTGGCCACCATACTGCTCTGCTGGACCGGGGTGACCACCCCCAGGAGCCTGAAGGAGAAGCGCCCTTACGTCATCGTCGGGGTCTTCGTGGTCGGTATGTTGCTGACGCCGCCCGATGTCTTCTCCCAGACCCTGCTCGCGATCCCCATGTGGGGCCTGTGGGAGATAGGTCTGTTCTTCGCCCGCTTCTACGTGAAGAAAGAGGACGAGGAGCAGCAACAAACGGAAGAGGGGAGCTGAGGCTCCCTTCCTCTTTTCATGCATCCGTTCGAGGCGTATGGTAAGGCCCCATCGAGTAGATGGTTTTCAAATGCCTGATATGCACCTCGTTTGTCCGGAACCCCTGACTCCATGATCGACATCGGTTTGAACCTGACCAGCAGCCAGTTCGCCGGCGAACAGGCCGACCTGGTTGAACGCGCGCGCGCCGCCGGGGTGGAAGCCTTGATCCTGACCGGCACCGATCTGGCTGGCAGCCGCGAGAGCGCCGCATTGGCCGCCCGCTGGCCCGGTTACTGCTTATCCACCGCCGGGGTACATCCCCACGATGCCAAAAGCGTCGATGAGGCGACCCTGCCCGCCTTGCGCGAACTGGCGGCCCTGCCCCAGGTGGTGGCCATCGGCGAGTGCGGTCTCGACTACAACCGGGACTTCTCCCCCCGTCCGGTGCAGGACGCGGTGTTTGACGCCCAGCTGGCGCTCGCCGCCGATCTCGGGATGCCGGTGTTTCTCCACTGCCGCGATGCCCATGACAAATTCGTCGAGATCCTGCGCCCCTGGTTGCCCCGCCTGCCGGGGGCCGTGCTGCACTGCTTCACCGGCTCCGACGCCGAGCTGGACGAGTGCCTGGCGCTGGGGCTGCATATCGGGGTGACCGGCTGGCTCTGTGACGAGCGCCGTGGCCAGCTGCTGCGCGAGCAAGTGGCCCGCATTCCGGCGGGTCGCCTGATGATAGAGACAGACGCCCCCTACCTGGTGCCGCGGGATCTGAAACCCAGACCCAAACGCAACGAACCCGCTTTTTTGCCGCACATCGCCCAGGTGGTGGCGGCCTGCCGTGGTGAAGCGCCCGAGGCCTTGCTGGCCCATACCCGGGCCACCTCCGCCGCATTCTTCCAACTTCCGCTTTTGGAGTGATTCATGGCCACAACTCTTCCGGGGGCCTTCCCGGGCCGTCGCCTGCGCCGGGTGCGCAAACATGACTTCAGCCGCCGCCTGGTGCGCGAGAACGTACTGACCGTCGACGATCTCATCTATCCCGTGTTCGTGCTGGAGGGAGAGGGTCAGCGAGAGGCCGTTGCCTCCATGCCGGGGGTGGACAGGCTCTCCATCGATCTGCTGCTCGAAGAGGCCGCCGAACTGGTGGCCCTGGGTGTGCCGGCGGTGGCCCTGTTCCCGGTGACGCCGCTGGAGAGAAAGAGTCTGATGGCGGAAGAGGCCTACAACCCGGATGCCCTGGCCCAGCGGGCGACCCGTGCCCTCAAGGCTCGCTTCCCGGAGCTCGGGGTCATCACCGATGTGGCGCTCGACCCCTTCACCACCCATGGCCAGGACGGCATCATCGATGACGAAGGCTATGTGCAGAACGACATCACCACCGAGATCCTGGTGAAGCAGGCGCTCTCCCATGCCGCCGCCGGGGCCGACATGGTGGCCCCGTCCGACATGATGGACGGCCGCATCGGTGCCATCCGCGCCGCGCTGGAGGAGAATGGCTTCGTCAACGTGCAGATCATGGCCTACTCCGCCAAGTACGCCTCCCACTACTACGGCCCGTTCCGCGATGCGGTGGGCTCCGCCGCCAACCTCGGCAAGAGCAACAAGGCCACCTACCAGATGGATCCGGCCAACGGCAACGAAGCCCTGCACGAAGTGGCCCTCGACATCGCCGAAGGGGCGGACAGCGTCATGGTCAAGCCGGGCATGCCCTACCTGGACATCATCCGCCGGGTGAAGGATCAGTTCGGCGTGCCGACCTTCGCCTATCAGGTGAGCGGCGAGTACGCCATGCACATGGCGGCGATCCAGAATGGCTGGCTCAAGGAGAAGGAGTGCGTGATGGAATCCCTGCTCTGCTTCAAGCGGGCCGGGGCCGATGGCATCCTCACCTACTTCGCCAAGCGGGTCGCCCAGTGGTTGAAAGAGGACGCCCGACGCTGAGGCGGGGAGTGTCCATGCCCTCACAATGCCGGCCCTCGGGCCGGCATTGTCGTCTCTGGTAGATGAAATGCTGGTTTTATGAACAAAATGCCTGAAAAAGTGGGCAACATGCCCGTCTCTTGGCGGCAAAGGCTTGATAAATGGGGTTTCTGCCTACATCTTAGATGGTCCAAGCAAGCTTCTGGACGGCAGGGGCTGCAGAGCATTTAGAGGTACCGCAGATGACTAACCCTTTGCTGACAATGGACTCGCTGCCTCCCTTCAGCCAGATCCAGCCCGATCAGGTGCAACCTGCCGTGACGCAGGCCATCGCCGATTGCAAACAGAAGATTGAGGACGTGCTGGCCCAGAAGGAGCCTCACACCTGGGACAGCCTGATCGCCCCGCTGGAAGAGGTCAACGACCGCCTCTCCCGGATCTGGTCCCCCATCAGCCACCTCAACGCCGTGCAGAACAGCGAGGCGCTGCGGGCGGCTCACGATGCCTGCCTGCCGCTGCTGTCTGAATTCCAGACCTATGTCGGTCAGCATGAAGGGCTCTATCAAGCCTATCTGGCCCTCTCCGAGAGCGATGACTTCCCCCGGCTGGATGATGCCCAGCGCAAGGAGATCCTGAACACCCTGCGCGATTTTCGCCTCTCCGGCATCGGTCTGCCTGCCGAGGCGCAGCAGCGTTACGGCGAGATCCAGGCCCGCCTCTCGGAGCTCGCCTCCCGTTTCAGCAACAACGTGCTGGACGCGACCCAGGGCTGGCACAAGCTGGTGACCGACGAGGCCGAGCTGGCCGGTCTGCCCGCGAGCGCCCAGGCTGCCGCGCGCCAGATGGCCGAACTCAAGGGCAAGGAGGGGTGGCTGTTCACCCTGGACATCCCCTCCTATCTGCCGGTGATGATGTATGCCGACAGCCGCGCCCTGCGTGCCGAGCTGTATGAGGCCTTCACCACCCGCGCCTCCGACCAGGGCCCCAACGCCGGCAAGTGGGACAACTCCGCCATCATGACCGAGTTGCTCACCCTGCGCCGGGAGCTGGCCCGACTGCTGGGCTTTGCCAACTATGCCGAGCTCTCCCTCGCGACCAAGATGGCGGACAAGCCGGAGCAGGTGGTGGAGTTCCTCACCGACCTGGCTGCCAAGTCCCTGCCCCAAGGCAAGGCGGAGCTCGAAGAGATCCGCGCCTTTGCCGCCGAGCAGCACGGTCAGGACGAACTGGCGGCCTGGGATCTTGCCTATTACGCAGAAAAGCTCAAACAGCACAAGTTTTCGGTCTCTGATGAGCAGTTGCGTCCTTATTTCCCCGCTGGTCGGGTCGTGAAGGGGCTGTTCGAGGTGGTCAAGCGGGTGTTCGGCATGAAGGTGCGCGAGCGTCTCGGCATCGACACCTGGCACCCGGACGTGCGCTTCTACGACATCTTTGACGCCGATGACGAGCTGCGCGGCAGCTTCTACCTGGATCTCTACGCCCGTGAGCACAAGCAGGGCGGCGCCTGGATGGATGTCTGCCTGGGTCGCCGCTACCGTCAGGACGGCTCCCTGCAAAAGCCGGTGGCCTACCTGACCTGCAACTTCAACGGCCCGGTAGACGGCAAGCCGGCCCTGTTTACCCACAACGAAGTGGTCACCCTGTTCCACGAGTTCGGCCACGGCATTCACCACATGCTGACCCGCATCGATGTGGCTGGCGTGGCTGGCATCAACGGCGTGGCCTGGGATGCGGTGGAGCTGCCGAGCCAGTTCCTCGAGAACTGGTGCTGGGAATCCGAGGCGCTGGCCTTCATCTCCGGCCATTACGAGACCGGGGAGCCGCTGCCCGCCGATCTGCTGGAGAAGATGCTGACCGCCCGCAACTTCCAGGCGGCGATGCAGATGCTGCGCCAGCTGGAGTTCGCCCTGTTCGACTTCCGTCTGCACCAGACCTTTGACCCGACCAGAGCGGATCAGATCCCTGCGCTGCTGGATGAGGTGCGCAGCCAGGTCGCCGTGATGACGCCTCCGACGTTCAACCGCTTCCAGCACAGCTTCTCCCACATCTTCGCGGGCGGCTACGCGGCGGGCTACTACAGCTACAAGTGGGCCGAGGTACTCTCTGCCGACGCCTTCTCCCGCTTCGAGGAGGAGGGGATCTTCAACCCGGCCACGGGCCACTCCTTCCTGAAGAACATTCTGGAAAAGGGCGGCTCCAGGGAGCCGATGGAGCTGTTCCGTGCCTTCCGTGGCCGGGAGCCCCAGGTGGATGCGCTGCTGCGTCACAGCGGTATCGCCGCGTGAGGTCCCGCCGCCACAGTGAGCCTCGATTGGATGAGCTGCCGCGCCACTTCGGGAGCTTCAAGCAGGTACACATTTGCGGCATAGTGGGATCGAAACGTGATTTTTGATAGAAAAAGGGACCTTTTGGTCCCTTTTTCCAAGCCTTTTTAATATCTTGCGGAGTGCATGTTTGCACTGTCCCCGCCTCTTCAGTAGAGTCGGGTTCTACCTTCCAGGGAGAGAAAGAACCTTGCCATGAGGCGAGCACTCGAGTCTGTCTATCAAATCATCTCCAGCCTGTCTCATTCGAGTGGTCAGGGATATTTTGATGCCTTTGTGAGTGAAATCGCCAACGCGGTGGGGGCTGACTTCGTCCTGGTGTCCGGCAAGGATCAGGCGGGTCTGTTCTTTACCGTGCATGCCGCCTATCCCGCCTCCCTCGACATCAACTCCTACAGCTTCCCCCTCGCCGACACTCCGGGCGAGATCGCCATGCAACAGGGTGAAGCCTGGTTCAGTGATCGCACCCGCCAGCTGTTCCCCCACGCCGCCGTGCTGGAGCGCTGCGAGGTGAGAGCCTATGCCGGCGTCGCGCTCAAGAACGCCGAGGGAGAGACCATCGGCCTGTGCAGTGTCATGTTCAAGCGGGCCATGCCGAGAATGGAGAAGATAGTGGGCCTGCTGCGTCTGCTGGCCCCGCTCGCCGGTCGTGAACTGGCGCTGATGTATCAGCAGCGCCAGAGCCAGGAGCAGCCGGCGCAACCGGAACATCACCACTTCCTGGACACCATGATGTCCCATGCGCCCGTGGGCATCGGCAAGGTGGATCTGGGCGGCAAGATCCTCTGGGCGAACCCGGCCATCGAGAAGATGCTCGGCTACAGCCAGGAGGAGCTGCAACAGCTCACCGTCGCCGAAATCAACCATCCGGACGACTGGCAGACCAGCATTGCGCTCTACGACGCCCTCAAGCGGGGAGAGCGTCCCGCGTTTACTCAGGAGAAGCGTTATCTCCATCGGGATGGGACCGTCCTGTGGGGGCGGGTGACGGTGACCCTGATCCGCAACGAGCAGATGCACCCCGACTATCTCATGGTGGTGCTGGAGAACATCGATCCCATCAGGCGCCATGCGGAGCAGCTCAAGCTCTCCCACCGGGTCTATGACAACCTCTCCGAAGCCATTCTGGTGTGCGATGCCGACAGTCGCATCATCTCGGTCAATCCGGCCTTCGAGAAGATCACCGGTTACAGCGAGGAGGAGGCGTGTGGCCAGCGGCCCAGCATGCTCAAGTCCGGACTGCACGATCAGACCTTCTATGCGGACATGTACCACGCCCTGGAGCGGGTGGGGATCTGGCGTGGGGAGGTGTGGAACAAGCGCAAGAACGGCAAGCTCTATCCCCAGCAGCTGATGATCAGCGCCGTGCGGGAAGGGGGCAAGATCAGTCAGTACATCGCCATCTTCAGCGATCTTTCCCAGACCAAGCTGGCGGAGCAGAAGATCGCCGCCCAGGCCAACTACGACAACCTCACCGGCCTGCCCAACCGCTGGCTGTTCGGTCGCTGTCTGGCCCGCTTCTGCGAGCGGGGGGAGCGCTTCGCCCTCATGGTGCTCGACCTCAACAACTTCAAGGCGGTCAACAACAGCATGGATCACCATGTGGGCGACGCCCTGCTGCGGGAAGTATCGGATCGGCTGGTGAGCCGGGTGCGCACCGAGGACCTGGTGGCCCGCATCGGCGGCGACGAGTTTGCCTTCCTGGTGCCCGGCATCGTCAACCGCCGTCAGGCCGAGGTGTTTGCCAAGCAGGTGATCGGCGGCTTTGCCCGTCCCTTCATGCTGGCCAACCAGCACCTCTATGTGACCGCCACCCTGGGGATCACCCTCTGTCCCAATGACGGCGGCGACAGCGACGAGCTCTTGCGCAATGCCGAGCAGGCCCTGTTCGTCGCCAAGCGCCAGGGACGCCCCCTCGGCACCTACAACGCCTCCATGCGGGAAGAGGTGAGCCAGCGCCACCAGATGCAGCACGATCTGGCGGAGGCCATCAAGCTGGGCCAGCTGACCATGGCCTACCAGCCCATCTGGGACAACCGCAGCGGCCGGGTCGCCAAGCTGGAGGCCCTGGTGCGCTGGTATCACCCCCACTGGGGTCAGGTCTCACCGGCGGATTTCATCCCGCTGGCGGAAGAGGCGGGGCTCATCCAGGGGCTGGGTGCCCTGGTGCTGTGGCAGTCTTGCCGGGATCTGGCCAGATTGCAGCAGTCCGGCTTCCCGGATCTGCAGATGTCCATCAACCGCTCCACCCTGGAGTTCCAGACCATAGACCCGGAGGCCAACGAGTGGCTCAGGGTGATCCGCCACTTCGAGCTGGATCCGGCGGACATCATCATCGAGATCACCGAATCCCTGCTGATGGAGACCAGCGATCAGCACAGGGTGCGGATCGATGCCCTGCGCGAGGCGGGCTGCAACCTGGCCATCGACGACTTCGGCACCGGCTATTCGGCACTGAACTACCTGCGTACCTTCCCGGTGGATCTGGTGAAGATCGATCGCTCCTTCGTGCGCCACATCCCCTTCAACGAGCAGGACCGCCTGCTGCTCGACGGCATCATCAACATCGTGCACAACCTCGGCATGCAGGTGGTGATCGAAGGGGTGGAGACCCGAGAGCAGCTCAACTTCCTCTGCCAGAAGGGGTGCGCCTTCACCCAGGGGTATCTGCTCAGCCGCCCGCTGCCCTTCGACGATCTGACCGAGTACCTGAGTCTCAACCGTCAGGGAATGAACCTGGCGAATCTGACCACGGTGAGCTGACCCCCCGCTTCTGCTATCATGCCGGCTTCTGCGCCGTGATGAGTCCATGTTATGCCCCATATTCAGGTTTTCAGTGAAGTGCCCGCCCGCGATGGCGAGCTCGACGCCCTGCGCCAGCGCCTTGCCGACGTGGCGTTTCCCGCTCCTTTCGCCCTGGTGCTGACCGAATTGCGGTTGGAGCTGCGCAAGCTGGACGAACCCAAGCTGGGGGCCGTCTATGTGGACTTCGTGGAAGGGGCGGTGGCCCATAGGCGCAAGTTCGGTGGCGGGCGCGGCCAGTCCATCGCCAAGGCGGTGGGATTGAAGTCGGGAGCCATGCCGACCGTGGTGGATGCCACCGCCGGGCTCGGGCGCGATGCCTTCGTGCTCGCCTCCCTCGGTTGCAAGGTGACGCTTATTGAGCGCAGCCCCGTGGTGGCTGCCCTGCTCCAGGACGGTCTGACCCGGGCGGGGCAGGATCCCGAGATAGGCCCCTGGGTGCGCGAGCGGATGCAACTGCTGCAAGGCCCGGCGGTGGAAACCCTGCTGACGCTGACCGAGCGGCCGGAGGTCATCTACCTGGACCCCATGTTCCCCCACAAGCAGAAGTCGGCGCTGGTGAAAAAAGAGATGCGGGTGTTCCAGTCCCTGGTGGGGGCGGATCTCGACGCGGATGCCCTGCTGCCGGCGGCGCTCAGGATGGCTGACAAGCGGGTGGTGGTGAAGCGGCCCGACTATGCGGGCTGGCTCAACGAGCACAAGCCCAGCATGGCCATCGAGACCAAGAGCAACCGCTTCGACGTCTATGTGATGGCGGCGCTGGCGAGTTGAGTGGCGACTGGCAGGGAGTCTGAGCGTCAAACGAAGAGGGCCAACCTGATCAGGTTGGCCCTCTTGCTATTCATTGGCTGCGGGGTGGGGCGAAGTGGATCCGCTTTTCTTCCCCTTGCCAGACGAGTTCCAGGGTCGCCAGGTCCGCCAGGCTGAGGCGCTCAGCGCGCTCCAGCAGCAGATATTCGACTCCGTCGCTGGCTTCTATGGTGCGGATCCTGTCCGCCCAGGTTCGTCCATCCCGGTCGGTGATCGTGACGGGCAGTTGCCAGCTGGCGGCGATCTCCAGCCAGTCGTACAGGTCACAGCTGACGGGTTGGTAATCGGCCATGGGGTGTGCGCCTCAGGCTTCCAGCAGCCGGGTGGACCAGCCCATCTTCTGCTGGCGCTCCACCTCGAGGCGCAGCTCGCTGGCGCGCAGGTAATGCTCGTCCAGCCAACCCTTGGGCAGGGTCAGGGTCAGGGCATCTTCATCGGCTTGCAGCATGAACCTGGGCACAGTGCCCTGGGTCCGGCGCATGCAGAGGATGAGGGAGATGCGCAGGATACGGGCCAACCGGATCGCCTGGCGACCGGTGACGGCGCCCTGTTTCTCCAGCGGCTCCAGCTTGAATTCATCCCGCTGGTTGAACAGCAGGGCCGACAGCAGCTTCTTCTGCGCGGGGGTGAAGCCCGGCATGTCGATGTTGTCGATGATGTAGGCGGCGTGCTGCGGCGCCTTCTTGTACTCGATGCACAGACCGATTTCGTGCAGCAGGGCTGCGTAGCGCAGGATCGGGCGACCGTAGCGCTTGGAGAGGCGCCAGGCCGGCTGCAACTGGGTGAACGCCTCGATGGCGGTGTCGCGGACCCGCTCGGCGTGCTCCTTGTCGAGCTGGTAGCGGCTGATCAGGCTGTCGGCGGTGCGATCCCGGGCATCACAGTCGTGATTGTTGCCGAGCAGGCCGTAGATGAGCCCTTCACGCAGTGCACCACCCGCCAGGGTCATGCTCTCGATGTCGAGGGTCTCGAAGATGGCGATCAGGATGGCGAGACCGGAGGGGAACACGGTCAGCCGTTCGGCCGCCAGCCCTTCGAGCTGCAACTTATCGAGTCTGCCGCAGGCGATGGCCTGACCCATCAGCTCTTGCAACTTGGGCAGGGTGACCCGCTCGCTCTTGCCCTGGGCCAGCATGATCTCCTGCAGTGCCTGGACGGTGCCGGAGGCGCCGACGCAGGTGCGCCAGCCGAGGACACGGTAGTCCGCAGCCACTTTCTCCAGTACCGCCTTGGCGGCGGCAATGGCCTGGTTGAAGCGCGCCTCGGAGAGCTCGCCATCACCGAAGTGGTTGTTGAGCCAGGTGACGCAGCCCATGTGCAGGCTGTTGAGCAGCTTGGCTTCGCTCTGCTCGCCGATCACCAGCTCGGTGCTGGCGCCGCCGATGTCGATCACCAGCCGGTTGCCTTCCCCTGCCGACGTCCAGGAGACACCTTCATAGATGGTCTTGGCTTCTTCCTCGCCCGAGATGATCTCGATGCTGTGGTTGAGCACCCGTTCCGCTTCGCTGATGAATTCGTCGACGTTGGTGGCCAGGCGCAGGGTGGCGGTGCCCACTACCCGGATGTTGTCGGACGGGATGTCCTGCAACTGCTCGGAGAAGAGGCGCAGACAATCCCAGCCCCGCTCCATGGCGGCACGGTTGAGGCGAAAATCGGCATCGAGGCCCGCGGCGAGGCGTACCTTGCGCTTGACCTTGGTGACGGTGCGCAGGGCACCGGCGACCTCGCGCACCACCAGCATGTGAAAGCTGTTGGAGCCGAGGTCGATGGCGGCATAGAGAGGCGAGTTGTGCAACTTGGCCGATCCCTCAGTTCTTGCGGGGGGGACGACGACGGTTGTTGCTGTTGCCACCGCCCTGGCGATCCCGCATGTTGCGGTTCACCGGCTGGCGGTTGCGGAACACCCGTTTTGGCGCGGTGACGTCATCCAGCAGCGCCTCGCGGTCATACTTGCTGACCGGGATGGGGTGGTGGATGTACTCCTCGATGGCCGGCAGGTTGAAGGCATAGTCTTCACAGGCCAGGCTGATGGAGTGACCGCTTCTGCCGGCGCGGCCGGTACGACCGATGCGGTGGACATAGTCTTCGGCATCGTCGGGCAGGTCGTAGTTGAAGACGTGGGTCACGTCGGGGATGTGCAGACCACGGGCGGCCACGTCGGTGGCGACCAGGATATCCAGGGTGCCCTTGGTGAACTCTTCCAGGATTTTCATCCGCTTCTTCTGCGGCACGTCGCCAGTCAGCAGGCCGACGCGGTGGCCGTCGTTCTCCAGCCAGGCGTGAACGTCTTCACAGACGTGCTTGGTGTTGGCGAAGACGATGGCTTTCTCGGGCCACTCCTCTTCCATCAGGGAGAGCAGCAACAACATCTTGTCTTCGTTGGAGGGGTAGAAGAGCTCCTCCTTGATCCGCACGCCGGTCATCTGTTCCGGTTCGACCTGCACATGTTCCGGGTGGTTCATGTGTTCATAGGCCAGCTCCTGCACCCGCAGGGAGAGGGTGGCGGAGAACAGCATGCTCAGACGCTCGGTGGCGGGGGGCATGCGGCGGAACAGGAAACGGATGTCCTTGATGAAGCCGAGATCGAACATGCGATCCGCTTCATCCAGTACCACGACCTGGATGTTGCCGAGATCGATGACCTTGGACTTGAAGTAGTCGATGATGCGACCCGTGGTGCCGATAAGGATGTCGACGCCCTGTTCCAGCACGGCCAGCTGCTTGTCGTAGCCTTCGCCACCATAGGCGAGACCGAGCTTGAGCCCGGTGGAGGCTGACATGCTCTCTGCATCGTTATAGATCTGGACGGCCAGCTCCCGGGTCGGGGCCATGATGATGGCGCGGGGCTGGTTGATGAGGCGCGGCCTGGTCAGCGGATGGGTCAGCAAATAGTTGAATGTCGCCGCCAGGAAAGCCAGGGTTTTGCCGGTCCCCGTCTGAGCCTGACCGGCGAGGTCATGACCTTCAACCAGCAGGGGCAGGGACAGTGCCTGGATGGGCGTACAATAGTGAAATCCCTTTGATTCCAGACCAGCCAGAACTTCGGGTTCGAGGCCCATTTGGGCGAATTTTTCGGTCGTTAGATGTGTTTTGCTCATGGCGGTAGGTTATCAGGTTAGGCTTGCAATAATAAACAGGATCATTTCAAATAGGGCAACTATTGCCTTTGTTGAACCATCAATAAAGCCTTAATTACTGACTGGAGTTGGAGATGAGTGACAAGATTGTTCAGCTGAGCGATGCCAGCTTCGAGGCCGATGTAATCAACGCCGACAGCCCTGTTCTGGTCGATTTCTGGGCCGAATGGTGTGGACCGTGCAAGATGATTGCCCCGATCCTGAACGAAGTTGCTCAGGAATATGAAGGTCGCGTGACCGTGGCGAAATTGAACATCGATCATAACGCCGACACTCCGCCCAAGTACGGCATTCGTGGTATCCCGACCCTGCTGCTGTTCAAGAATGGTGAAGTGGCAGCGACCAAGGTCGGCGCCCTGTCCAAGACCCAACTGAAAGAGTTCCTGGACGGCAACCTGTAATAATCAAGAAGGAGCGCATTGCAATAATGCGCTCCTTGTGTTTTATCACCTAGACGCTCACCCTGATTGGTGCTAGTTTATCGCTCGTTTGCTAACCTTTTTGCCTGACTCTTTGCTTAACTACCAGCCTGGCAAGTCAAATCCGATCAGCATCAATCCAGCAGACTGTCTCCTCATTTCAATCCTTGCTTACAGACTTTCACCACTATGAATCTGACTGAACTTAAGAACACTCCTGTGTCCGAGCTGGTCCAGCTTGGCGAATCCATGGGGTTGGAAAATCTGGCTCGGGCGCACAAGAAAGACATTATCTTTGCAATCCTCAAGGCGCACGCCAAGGGCGGCGAGGATATCTTTGGCGACGGTGTGCTGGAAATCCTGACCGACGGTTTCGGTTTCCTGCGCAGTGCAGACGGCTCTTATCTCGCTGGTCCGGATGACATCTATGTCTCCCCGAGCCAGATCCGCCGCTTCAACCTGCGTACCGGCGATACCATTTCCGGCAAGATCCGGCCGCCGAAAGAGGGCGAGCGCTATTTCGCCCTGCTCAAGGTCAACGACGTCAACTACGACCGTCCGGAAAACTCCCGCAACAAGATCCTGTTTGAAAACCTCACTCCCCTGCACGCCAACGAGCGTCTGCGCATGGAGCGTGGCAACGGTTCCACCGAAGACATCACCGCCCGTGTACTGGATCTGGCATCCCCGATCGGCAAGGGCCAGCGCGGTCTCATCGTTGCACCGCCCAAGGCCGGTAAGACCATGCTGCTGCAGAACATCGCCCAGAGCATCGCCTACAACCACCCGGATTGTGAGCTGATCGTGCTGCTGATTGACGAGCGTCCGGAAGAAGTGACCGAGATGCAGCGGATGGTGAAGGGCGAAGTCATCGCCTCCACCTTCGACGAGCCGGCCTCCCGTCACGTCCAGGTCGCCGAAATGGTGATCGAGAAGGCCAAGCGTCTGGTCGAGCACAAGAAGGACGTGGTGATCCTGCTGGACTCCATCACCCGTCTGGCCCGCGCCTACAACACCGTCATCCCGTCTTCCGGCAAGGTGCTGACCGGTGGTGTGGACGCCAACGCCCTGCACCGTCCGAAGCGTTTCTTCGGTGCGGCGCGCAACGTCGAAGAGGGCGGCAGCCTGACCATCATCGCCACCGCGCTGATCGATACCGGCTCCAAGATGGATGAAGTCATCTACGAAGAGTTCAAGGGTACCGGCAACATGGAACTGCACCTCTCGCGCAAGATTGCCGAGAAGCGCGTCTACCCGGCCATCGACATCACCCGTTCCGGCACCCGCAAGGAAGAGCTGCTGACCGCCCCGGACGAGCTGCAGAAGATGTGGATCCTGCGCAAGATCATTCACCCCATGGGCGAGATCGACAGCATCGAGTTCCTCATCGACAAGCTGGCTGCGACCAAGACCAACGACGAGTTCTTCGACTCCATGAAGCGTCAACAGAAGTAACAGCCTCTTCAATGACAAAACCGCGGCCCAGGTCGCGGTTTTTGTTTATCTATTTCACGGCTGGCTTAGTAGTATGAAGCCTCGATGTCACAAGGAAAGGGACGTCATGAAGCTGGTGTTGTTCATATGGATGGGTTGGTTGTGGCTGGCGGCCCCGGTGCATGCCGACTCCCCGCCGCAATTGCAGGCTCCCCTGGTGGCGGACGAGGGACTGGAGGGGCATCGGGCGTACCTGGACGGCCGCATGGCGCTCGGGCAGTTTGATGCCATGGACTCGTTGCTCGAGACCCTGTCGGTGGGGCAGCGGGAGTTCCTGTTGTTCCAGTTGCTGGGTGAGCTCAAGTCATCGGGCGCACCGAGCCCGGCGCTGCTGGCCTGGGTGCGGGCACAAGCGGCCAAGGCGCCACAATGGCTGGTGGAAGGGAAGGTGGACGGTTTCCTGGTGCAGCTACCCGCCTATGACTTCCCCGCCGAGGCCCGGCTGGTGTTGAGCCACTGGCAGCAGCTGGCCTGGCAGGACAACTATCGCCAGTTGCTGGAGCAGGATCGCTTCGACTTCAAGCAGGTCTACTACAGCCGCAATCCCGAGCTGGCACAGCAGCAGCAGGCCCTGCTGGCGGTGCTCGATCGGCAGCCGGTATCCGTGCTGCGCCGGGAGGCGCAGCGGCTTGCCGCCCTCAATCTCTTCCTGCCGGACAACCAGTTGCTGCTGCACTTCATCGAACAGACCGGGGAGACGGCACTCTACCTCAAGCTGTGGCGTCAGCCAGTGGATCACGATAGCCTGACTGCGCTACACACCATTTCCCGCTTTTATTCAGGTCAGGAGGCGAGCGATCTGCTGATCGCCGCCAGCCAGAACAGCCGCCTGATGGTCCCCGCCCTGCACCAGCTCAGCCGCCTCTCCCCCTTGCCGGACGGGGCCCAGCAGTTCCTCCTGGCCGAACTCGGCAAGCACCAGTATGGCGGGCTGGTGGCCGGCCTGTTGTTGCAGATGGACGAGCCCAGGCTCCTGGGTCAATTGGCAAACCGGTTGACGCTTCAGGAGCGGCGACACGCCTCGTCCGTCATGAGGTCCGATACGGGTACACCGGATACGCCGCCAGGGTTATAATGCGGGACCACCTGATCCCGCTGGGGTACTTGCATGAAATACAAGGACTTGCGTGATTTTATCGCGCAGTTGGAACAAAACGGACAGCTCAGGCGCATCAGTCGCGAGATAGACCCCTATCTGGAGATGACCGAGATCAGCGACCGTACCCTGCGTGCGGGGGGCCCGGCTCTGCTGTTTGAGAATCCCAAGGGCTACACCATGCCGGTGTTGACCAACCTGTTCGGCACGCCGGACCGGGTTGCCATGGGCATGGGCCAGCCCAACGTCAGCGCCCTGCGCCAGGTGGGGACCTGGCTCTCCTATCTGAAAGAGCCGGAGCCGCCTCGCGGGCTCAAGGAGCTGATGGAGAAGCTGCCCATCTTCAAGCAGGTGCTCAACATGCCGACCAAGCGGCTCTCTTCGGCCCCCTGTCAGCAGGTGGTGCTGGAAGGGGACGCGGTGGATCTGGATCAGATCCCCATCCAGCACTGCTGGCCCGGGGATGTGGCGCCCCTGGTCACCTGGGGTCTGACCATCACCCGCGGTCCCTACAAGAAGCGGCAGAACCTCGGCATCTATCGCCAGCAGAAAATCGGCAAGAACAAGCTGATCATGCGCTGGCTGGATCACCGGGGCGGCGCCATCGATTTTCGCGAGTGGCAGGAGGCCCACCCGGGCGAACGCTTCCCGGTGGCGGTGGCGCTGGGCGCCGATCCGGCGACCATCCTGGGCGCGGTGACGCCGGTCCCGGACAGCCTCTCCGAATACGCCTTTGCCGGTCTGCTGCGGGGCAGCCGTACCGAGGTGGTGAAGGCGCTGAGCTGCGATCTGGAAGTGCCCGCCAGCGCCGAGATCGTGCTGGAAGGCTATCTGGAGCCGGGGGAGATGGCCCCCGAAGGGCCTTACGGCGATCACACCGGCTACTACAACGAAGTGGACGAGTTCCCGGTCTTCACCATCACCCACATGACCATGCGCCGGGATGCCATCTACCACAGCACCTACACCGGCCGTCCGCCCGATGAGCCGGCGGTGCTCGGGGTGGCGCTCAACGAGGTGTTCGTGCCGCTGTTGCAGAAGCAGTTCCCCGAGATAGTGGACTTCTACCTGCCGCCGGAGGGGTGCTCCTACCGGATGGCGGTGGTGACCATCAAGAAGCGTTACCCTGGCCACGCCAAGCGGGTGATGCTGGGAGTCTGGTCCTTCCTGCGCCAGTTCATGTACACCAAGTTCGTGATCGTCTGCGATGACGACATCAACGCCCGCGACTGGAAGGACGTGATCTGGGCCATCACCACCCGGATGGACCCGGCTCGCGACACCACCCTGATCGAGCACACCCCCATCGACTACCTGGACTTCGCCTCTCCGGTCTCCGGGCTCGGCTCCAAAATGGGGCTGGATGCCACCAACAAGTGGCCGGGGGAGAGCAATCGGGAGTGGGGTCAGCCCATCGTTCAGGACGAGGCGGTAAAGCAGAAGATCGATGCCATCTGGGATGAGCTGAAGATCCTCGACTGAGGGATCCCCGATGGGGCGCGGCCATTGTGACGCAAAAGTGCGGTATTGCCGTGCCGAATTGGGTATGCTCGACGGACCTGACCACCAACTGGTCGCCATAAAAACAGTGAAACCATGAGCGAAGCGGGCCGGGCAGGCCCCTCACAAGGACAAGAATGCAACGTATCAAGTGCCGCGTAGAGGAACTGCGCGAATATGTCGACACCATCTGGCACGTGGCGCTGGCGCCGCAGCAGGAGGTGAGCTTCAAGCCGGGCCAGTATCTGCTGGTGGTGATGAGCGATTCGGACAAGCGCCCCTTCTCCATCGCCAACTCGCCGACCCGCTCCGGCGTGCTGGAGCTGCAGATCGGTGCCACTCCCGAGAATGCCTATGCCGGTCAGGTGCTGGCCCGCATGCGCGAGCAGGGAGAGATCGAGGTCGAGCTGGCCGCCGGCAAGGCGTTCCTGCGCGACGAATCCCCCCGACCGCTGATCCTGATGGCGGGAGGCACCGGCTTCTCCTATGCCCGCGCCATCCTGGAATACCTGATCGGCAGCGGCAGCAAGCGTCCGGTGTTCCTCTACTGGGGGGTACGCCAGGCGCACTGGCTCTACGAGCTGGAGCAGATGCAGCAGTGGGAGCGCGACTATGCGCCGCTGACCTTCATTCCCGTGGTGCAGGAGCCCGAGAGCGACTGGACCGGCAGGACCGGGCTGGTGCACAAGGCCATCATGGATGACTTCGTCAGCCTGCATGACTACGACATCTATGTGGCGGGCCGCTTCGAGATGGCCGGTGCCGCGCGGGAAGAGTTCAAGGTGCTGGGCGCCGAGCCCGAGCGCATCTTCGGCGATGCCTACGAGTTTATCTGACCACGGCCAACCGCAGAGCGTCGATCTGCCCCCTTATCGTCTTGCGAGAGAAGGGGGATGAGAAACTCGTTGTCCCCATAAAAACGACAAACCCCAGCCTGGCTGGGGTTTGTGCTATCTACGGCGGGTCACGCCGGATCATTCGCCCTTGGCAGCGAGCTGCTGCTCGAGCTGGGTCAGCTTGGCCTCGAGGGCGGTCAGCTTCTCCCGGGTGCGCAGCAGCACCTTGGTCTGCACGTCGAACTCCTCGCGGCTCACCAGATCCAGCTTGTTGAGCTGGGCCTGCAAGACCTGACGGGTCTTTTTCTCCACCTCTTCACCCATGCTGCGAATGCCGGGGGGTAGGGCGTTGTGTATCTGTTTGGCGATCTCTTCCAGTTTTTTCGGGTCGATCATGGGGGTCTCCTTAAGCAATGGCGCCATTCTACCGACAAATCGTCCCCTTTGCCGAGATCGGAGCGGCTTTTTGCGCCATGGATCCAGCCGGGCTCTGGTCGGGTCTGGTTGATGTACCCTGGCTGCTACCCTGTGACACCGGGAATCAATTCCAATTCCTTGATGGTGTACACAAAAAAATCAGATCAGATGACTGACCAGAGGCTTATTAATTGTTGCGTTGCTGTTAATATGATTCGGTCGGGTTTGAACCCTACCCCGTCAGGCTCATCATGGATAACAACATAAAAGAGATAAGGATATGAAGAAAAAGCTAATTTACGCGGCCGTCGTCAGTGCGCTGCTGAGCGGTTGTGGTGGCAGTGACGACAACACAGGCGATACCTCAAGCTATCTCGATTATCTGCTGAGCGGCTCCAATGCAGTCCGACCCAGCGCCCTGGCAGCCCGTGCGACCGACGGTACCCTGAAATTCTCCACGGAAACGGCGGATCTCTCCAACCCGGTGTCCGCCCTCTCCACCCTGGATGGCTGGTCGACTACCCAGGCGATCCAGATAGTGCCGGTGACGGCCTCCGGCATCCAGGTCAAGGCGCCGGCCGCTGCTGAATTCGCAGCCTCCGTGGCCCCCCTCTACCTGATGGAGCTGGAGTTTGACAGTGCGGCCCTGCGTCCGAGCGGCGTGAAAAAGGTGCTGACCTACGGGGTGGACTTCGTGGTGGCCGAGACGACCGGGAAGCTGAATCTGGTGCCGCTCAAGCCGCTCAACCCCTCTTCCTACTACATGATAGTGGCGACCGATACCCTCAAAGACAGCACGGGTGCCCCCCTGCGACCGGGTAGCGACTACAGCAACTACAAGACCAGCACCGGCAGCAACGCCCAGGAGCAGACCATCAGCGGCCTGATTGCGCTGCAGGAAGGGCTGTTCAAGGCTGCCACCGGCATCACTAGCGACCACGTGATCTTCTCCGACTGGTTCGGTACCCAGTCCGGCGCCGACGTGCTGGTGGCGGTGAAAGGGGCGGCCGCATCCGTGCTCAAGAGCCCGACCCTGGACGCTGCCGCCCTGTGGAAGCAGGACGCCTTGGGCAATACCAGCCTGCCTGGCACCTATACCCTGTCCATGTACAGGACCTTAAGCGTTGAGTCCCTTTAAAACTCCTTCCAAGGTCCTGTTCTGTATCGATTTTCTCTGCTTGGTTCGGCAAGCGTTCTTGGCCAAATAATCAGCTGCCCATTCCAGTCTTTCCCTTATTTCTGTCAGCGCTCTATGGGCCACTGCTTCCAATAGCGGCAACCACCATGTCGTACTGTTCTTTGACGCTTTCAACATCGATAGCTTCCCTGTCATCACACTCTGCGCGACCCGCCTTTTCATCACCAGCGACAGCAAACTCGTCCACACCAATCCCTCGGCGATGGCTTTCTCCCCCGTCACAAACCCCTTGAGCCGGTTGTGCGATTTCCACTCTTTAAATAACAACTCCACCTGCCAACGGCAGCGATA
>NZ_JAPDBZ010000051.1:0-25340 GCF_027705505.1 Aeromonas sp. QDB56 | reverse complement strand
TGGGGCATGCAGTCGTGGCAAGCCCTCCGATGCCATATCGGCTCTTGAAGCTGGCTGAGGGTCATGGGTAATCAGGTACCGATAACTTGAAGCTGCTCACATTCTGGTGTCGCAAGAGCATCCGGAGCGATACGGGCATGCCCGAAGGACGGGTGACAGCGGGGCTGTGGGTCCGCTATATTGTGGTCTGTTTGAATACCATCATAGGGAAGAGAAGATGGAGTGGCTGGATCAGAAAGTGCTGCGACAACTGGCAGATGACATCGGTCACGAGATGATGCCGGTCGTCATCTCGGTGTTTGTCGAAGAGGTAGGCGAGCAGTTGGCCCAATTAAGGCCGCTTTTTGAACAGCGGGACTGGTCAGCCCTGGCGCGTCTCGCCCACAGCATGAAATCGTCCTGTGGCAGCTATGGCGCCAAACCCAGCTATCAGCAGGTGATGGATCTGGAGTCCGCCTGTCGCCGGGAAGATGAGCAAGAGGCCGGCAGACTGCTGGCTGAGCTGGAGCACTCCCTGCCCCAGGTCTTCACCCATCTGGCCCAGTTTCACTGATCCAGAAGGGCATCAGCCCGCCATGTCGCGCTCGCCAAGCCTGCTCAGGATCACGGTGTCGAGTGCCAGCCGCAGCTTGAGGCGGTCGTGGCGGTGGGGGAGGGCCGCTTCACCCAGCTCGGCCCGAACGAGGCAGTGCTGCAGCTCGGGTACCTGGGGACCCTCGGGAGCCAGAATGGCATCGATCCGGCCGCTGCCTATCCGCTCTTCCAGCCAACGATGCTGACTGGACAGTGACAACTGGCCAGCCGGACCCTCTTCGTCCACCAGATTGCTGATGAACACGACGATGGCGCGGCTGCTGCGGATCGCCTCCGCAATCTCGCGCAGCAGCAGAGGAGGCATGATGGAGGTGAGGAAGCTGCCCGGCCCCAGGATGATCATGTCGGCCTGGCTCAGCGCCTCGACCGCTTCGCGCGTGGCGGGCACGACCGGTTTCAGGCTCAGGGCCCGTGGCGGCGTGGTGAGCTGATCGATGGAGACCTCCCCCAGGATCTGATCGCCACAGACGGTGTGGGCGCACAGATCGGTGGGATGCTCGGACATGGGCAGCAGATTGGGTTCAATTTCCAGCATGTCGCTGATGAGCCGGATGGCATCCAGGGGGCGCACGCAGAGGTTGTCGAGGGCCAGCAGCATCAGGTTGCCGAGGTTGTGGCCCGCCAGCTCGCCGCGGCCGGTAAAGCGGTGCTCGAACAGCTGGCTACCGATGCTGGGGGTGGTCACCAACTGGTTGAGGCAGTTGCGCAGATCCCCCCAGGCGATGCACTCCTGGCTTTTGCGCAGGCGTCCGGTGGAGCCGCCATCATCCGTGGTGGTGACGATGCCCGTCAGCCGGGATCCCAAGAACGACAGGGAAGAGAGCACCCGGCCCATACCGTGCCCGCCGCCGATGGCGACAACCCGGTCGAAGTCATTGATATTTTTCTGCCACATGCAGTGATCCCGTGGGAGGCCAGTGAGCACCATTCTAGTCTCCATGGCCAGGTAATTGTTTGATAAGGGTATGATTTTTGCTTGATGCCAGCATCCCGTACCCCTAGGAGACGATGTTGAACTTCCTGACGGCTCACTCGCTTGCCGAGACGACCCCACTGGCCGCCCAACAAGTTACAGAGCGGTTGCATGCCCAGTCATCCCATGTTCCATCGCTGTTGCTGGTCTATTTTACCCAAGCACACGAGGCGGCGGAACTGCGCCGTGCGCTCAAGGCACGTTTTCCCGATACCCGGCTGATCGGTTGCAGCTCCTGCGGCGGTATCCTGATCCAGGATGGCCATCATGGTCGGCATGGCTGGAGCCTGTCGGTCGCCGCCCTTTATGATGACAAGGGGGCCTATGGCGTGGCTGGCCAGATGGGGGATCAACCGGATGTGCGGGCATTGCTGCGCCGCGCCATCGCCGATGGTGGCCGACCGGGAGAGCTGCCGCAGCTCGTGTTGCTGCACACCAGCCCGGGGCTGGAGGAGGTTGTGCTCGCGGGGATCGACGCCGAGTTTGGCGCGACCGTTCCCGTCGTCGGCGGGTCGGCGGCAGACGACGGCGTGGCCGGGCAGTGGCAGCTGTGCTGGGACGAAGGGGAGGGATCACAAGGGTGCGTGTTGGCGGTGCTTTACCCCGATTGCCAACTGGCGTTCCAGTTTCATTCAGGCTATGTACCCACCGAGTGTCGCGGCATCATTACCGGGATAGACGGGCGGGAGGTGCTGACCATCGATCACGAGCCGGCGGCCCGGGTCTATGGTCGCTGGACCGAGCGTGCGACGCCCTGGCCGGTGGGCCCCATCCTCAGGGAGACGACGCTCTCGCCACTGGCCCGTCAGGTCGGCATGCTCGATGACCTGCCCTACTACAAGCTCTCCCATCCCGAGGCGGTGACGGCGCGAGAGGGGCTGCGCCTCTTTACCGAGACCCGACTGGGAGAGCGGCTGCTGCTCATGTACAGCAGCCAGGAAGGGTTGTTGCAGCGCAGCCTGAATGCGGTGAATATCGAGCCTGAATATGGCATGGCGAGCAATATGCGCCCCTTTGGCGCCCTGGTGGTGTTTTGTGCCGGTTGTCGGCTGGCACTGGGGGACAGGCTGGGGGACATCGTCAGTCAATTCAGTCAGAGGCTGGGTGAGATCCCCTTCATCACGCCCTTTACCTTCGGTGAACAGGGACGATTACCCCATGGTGAGCTGGCACACGGCAACCTCATGGTGTCGAGCGTAATCTTCCTCGAGAGCTGACACTGTGCTGGATTCAAGATGATAGGCAATAGCGAACTCGAAACCCTGGGTGACAAACTGCAAACCACGCTGGTGGAGCTGATGCGTTGCCGGGAGCGGGAGGCCAGATATCGGGAGGAGTCCCAAGCCCTGCTGTGCGGGGTGGCGACCCTGGCACAGGCCCAGAGTCTGGAGCAGGTACTGGAGAGTCTCATTCTTGCTCTCAAGCCCTTTATCGGATTCGAACAGGCGGACGTGGTTGCCTGGGAGGCCGTGGGGGGCAGCACCCATCTGAGCACCCAGCCGGACGAGGTGGGCCGGACCTGGTCGCTGACACCGCTCTTCTCCAGGGCCATCGAGGGTGAGACCCTGGTTATCTATGATCCTGCCCAACTGCCTGAGCTGGCGCCGCTGGCAGGGGCGCCGGGCTGGGCCAGCGTCATGATGACAGGCTTGCAGGGACCGGGGTTTTCCGGTGTGCTCATCTGCCGGCACAGCGTGGCGGGCACCTTCGATCTCAAGAGCAAGGCGGCGATGCAGCGTTGTCGCCCGCTCATCTCCCAGGCCCTGGTCAACATCGCCTATCGGGCTCGCCTGCAAGAACAGGTTGACCTCAAGACCCTGGCCCTGCAGGCCAGCGAACAGCGTTTTCGCAGTTTTGCCGCCATGGCCTCCGATTGGTTCTGGGAGACCGATCCCCAGCACAGGCTCAGCTATGTCTCTGCCCCTGGCTATCAGGGGGAAGTGCTGGCCCGCCAGACGGGGAGAAGCCTCTATGATTTTGCCCACGACAAGCAGGACCCGGCCTGGAGCCACTACCGGCACCTGATCGCCCACCATCTGCCGGTGCGGGGAATGCGGGCCCAGGTGATGCTGGCGGGCGGGCCTTGCTGGATGGAGATCAATGCGGAGCCTTGCCATGATGCCGGTGGCCACTTCCTCGGCTATCGGGGCACGGCGCGGGAGATAGGCAGCCAGATCCGCCGCGAGCAGGAGCTGGCGCGGGCGCGGGACGATGCCGAGACGGCCAACCGTGCCAAATCCCAGTTCCTCGCCATGATGACCCACGAGATCCGCTCTCCCATGAACGCCGTGCTGGGGATGCTGGATCTGCTGCAGCACGGCCGGCTCGACACTCCGCAACAGACCCTCATCGGTCATGCCACCCACTCTGCGCATCTGTTGCAGACCATCATCGACGATGTGCTCGATTTCTCGAAAATAGAGTCACATACCCTGACCCTGCACTGTGAACCCTTTCAGCCAGCCGAGCTGTGCCGTGCCCTGGTGGAGCCCTTGCAGGCACAGGCCAGTGCCAAGGGCATCACACTGCACTGGCATCTGGATGAGACGCTCCCTGAACGCCTTCAAGGGGATGCCGTCCGCCTCTCCCAGGTGATAGGCAACCTGCTTGGCAATGCCGTGAAGTTCACCTCCGTCGGCAGCGTGCGTCTGGCGTTGACCTGGGAGGAGGAAAAGCTGGGGGTCATGGTCAGCGACACGGGGATCGGCATCTCCACCGAGGATCAGGCGTTGCTGTTCGAACCCTTCTATCAGGTCGACAGTTCGGCAACCCGCCGCTTCTCCGGCTCGGGGCTCGGACTGGCCATCTGCAGGCGGCTGGTGCAGCTGATGGGGGGAGATATTTGCGTGCAGAGCACGCCTGGGCTGGGAAGCTGCTTCTGGTTCGAGCTGCCCGGGATGGCCTCTCCCTGTGCTCCGGCCGCTGCCCCCGGCAGTGAAGAGTGCGCCAGACTGGAGCTGGATGTGCTGGTGGTGGAAGACAGTCCGGTCAATCAGCTGGTGGTATCCCTGATGCTGCAGAAGCTGGTGTGCAGGGTGAGGCTGGCAGGCAATGGTCTGGAGGCCCTGGCACAGGTGGCGAAGCAGCAGCCGGACCTTGTCCTGATGGATATGCGGATGCCGCAGATGGATGGGCTGGAGGCGACCCGGCGCCTGCGGGACATGGGGTGCGAGGTGCCCATCGTCGCGTTGACGGCCAATGCCATGATGGAGGACAGGGCCCGCTGCCTTGCCCAGGGCATGAACGATTTTCTGGCCAAACCCATCAGTCTTGCCAGGCTGCGAAGCTGCCTGCTCCGCCATTGCAGGTGATGTCGGCCGATTTTGGGTAAAAAAAAATGGTCAACCTGGTGGTTGACCAATTCTTCAGCAAATACTGAAGAGAGCACGGGATAAATCGGGTTGTACGGTTTTATATGAAAAAGTCGTGCCAACTTTTCAAAACCTGTTATTTGCGGCCTGTAGCTGAATTGTGTGTTATTTATCGCTACCGTGATTGCAAAATGCAATTCTCATTTTTTCATTATAAGAATCCAGTGCCGAGAATTCGCGTTTTGCAAACCAACCGTTGACTCACTCTTTGACTCACTGTGCGATCAGTCGGCGCAAGAACTGACGCGCCGCTTCACTGTTCTGTTTGGCAATCAACATCTGTTTTTCATAGATCGGCATGGGCAGGATCTCGAGCCAGCGTTGGCAGAGCCAGGCTGCATCGTCGAACTGCTTGTCCGGGTAGAGCTCATCCAGTTCCGGGTATTGTGCAAAGACCTCTCTCAATCGGCTGACCAGCTGGTTGTCGCTGATATCAGAATCCGCACTCGGCCAGTTGGGCAACTGCTCGACCTGGGCGTGCCTGAGGCCTGCGCTATCCGTTTCCATCTCGTGGATGCAGAAGCGTTCAAGGCCGAGCACGGTGACCCCGAGCAAACCGTCGTTGAGGGTATAAAAATCAGTCACCTTGACGCGGGTTCCGACCGGGAGAATCCGTCCGCAGGTACCCGTGCTGGTAGTCTCTTCCATCACGATGCCAAAACCCCGATCCTCGAGGAAGGACTCCTTGAGCATCTGCAGGTGGCGCGGCTCGAACAGGCGAAGGGGGAGCTTGCCACCGGGCAGAATGTGGGACGGCAAGGGGAACAGTGCCAGTTGTTGAAGTTTCATGTTCCATCCTCCTAATCAGTCATTGCTGAATGTGACAATGCAGTGACCGTGCCAGAGAGAGGTGGCGTGGCGAAGGGGTGAGTCATTTCCCGTGGTTATTTTTAATATCCATTTAAAATCAATCTATTGTGATTTGATGTCGCGAATGCAGGCAAGGCAGTGCGAAAGGGATTCAGGTGAGGTGTTAGGGCGCCGAACATACCCCGTGTGCAGAATGAGTCTATTTTCGCATATTGCAAATTTGATTCATGCAAAATGCCTGTTACAGACCCATTCAGCGATTGGGGGCAAAGGCCAGGGGATCAGGTGGTCAATTCGGTGTGCTGTGTCATGCCGTCCAGCATCAGGGCGGCTATCTCGTCATACATCTGCGACCAGACCTGTGCCAGTGCCGGGGTAAAACCACTGCCGAGACGCCGTGCCAGTACCTGGGTCAGCGCCTGTTTGAGCAGCGCATTGAACGTTGAATCGCTGGTGACGCCTGCCGAGATCGCGAATGATGAAACCCAGTGCATCCAGCTGGGAGAGGCTGGTGATGACGGTGTTCAGGGTGTCCGACACCTTGGCAACGGGCAGCTCCTGATGTGGGGGAAAGAGGGTCCTGAGTTCGGGGGACAATCTGAACAGCTCTTCATACACCTCCTGGACATAGCTGTTGTTCAGGGCGCTCACCCTGCCCCAGGCTTTCTGGACCAGCTCTATCTGCTCAAAGGTCATGTCGATGTTTCCTTCCCGTGCGATGTCATGAAAATAATAATCCATCTACTCAATAGAGCACCGGGTTCCGCGCCATTTGGGGAAAAGAAGAGGGGGCCAGCAAGGAGGCACGGATGGTGACCCCTTGCTGGCAGGAGGCCGGGACCTCAGTTGCGCTGTTCCAGGTACATGACGGCTGCTTCGACGCGGCTTTGGGCCTCGAGCTTTTTCAGCAGGCTCTTGACGTGGACCTTGACGGTTCCCTCGGAGATATGGAGCACTGAGGCGACCTGCTTGTTGGACAACCCCTTGGCGATTTCACGCATGATCTGCATCTCGCGTCGGGTCAGGCTCTCCAGCTTCTGCTGCAGGTGGTCCAGCTCGTAGATGTTCTCGAGATAGGGACGCAGCGGCTCGCTCAGGATCTGCTTGCCGGTCATCACGTCAGCCAGCTGGGCCAGCAGCATGTCAGGCTCGGTGTCCTTGAGTAGATAGCCGTCCGCGCCTGCCTTGAGCAGGGCAACCACATCCTGGCGGGCGTCAGAGACGGTCAGGATCACCACGCGGGAAGTCACCTCTTCGGCCCGCAGCGCCTTGAGGGTATCGAGACCTGACAACCCCTTCATGTTGAGGTCGAGCAGGATAAGGTCCGGTTCGGACTCTTTGGCCATGGCCACGGCGTCGGTGCCGTTGGAGGCCTCGCCAACCACGTCGATGTTATCTTCCAACTCCAGCAGTTGCACAATTCCCTTGCGCATCAGGGGGTGGTCATCCACGACCAGAACACTGTATTTCATCTCGTCCATCAGGCGTCTCTTGTTAGGCTGGTGGGAAAGGTCAGGTGTATGCGGGTGCCCCCGGAGGGCGGTTCACTGATGGTCAACTGGCCGCGCAATTTGCTGGCGCGTTCATTCATGATGCTGAGACCGTAGTGATTCACCGCCGAGCTTGCGCCCCTTATTCCAACACCATCGTCTGCAATCTGAACCTGGATGTTACCATCAGCCAGGGTCTCACAGCTAACGTCAATGTGCCGCGCGCTGGCATGCTTGATGGCATTGAGCACTGCCTCACGGATCAGCTGCAGGATGTGGATGTGCTGCCCCGCTTCAAGGTCGGTGTCCGTCAGTCCGTACTGGAGCCTGATGTCGGCGTGCGTCTGGGGTTTGAGCTGCTCGAGCATGACCGCGATGGCTTCACCCAGGTTGGCATCGCCGATGCTGAGGCGGAAGGTGCCGAGCAGTTCGCGCAACTGGGTATAGGCATTGCTGAGTCCCTCGTCGATCTGCTCCATGGCTGCCTCGGTCTTGGCCCTGTCCCCCTTGGCGAAGGAGCGCTTGAGCAGCGTGGCCTGGATCTTCAGGTAAGAGAGGGCCTGAGCGAGGGAGTCGTGCAGTTCACGGGCGATGACGGCGCGCTCTTCCATCAGCAGCAGGCGCTGGTGCTGCAGCAGGGTCTGATCCTTGTGCAGCACCTGGGCCAGCAACATGGAGAAGTTCTTCATCAGCCTCTCGTCGATGGGGTGGTCGCTTATCATGTCGAGCCGACCGTACTCCTCGTCATCCATCTGCAGGTAGAAGCTCACCACGGCGTCCAGATCCCCCGGCCACCCCTTGCGACCTGTGATGTAGACCGGCATCGCATTGTGCTCGAAGCGGGTTAGGCGGATGTACTCGATGTGCTGGTGGGCGGCGGCCCGCTCCAGCAGCTTTTGCAGGGTGCGGCGGCTGAGGGGCGCCGCGTGCAGTTTCTGGGCGGTGGAATAGAGGAAGGAGAGGGTGTCGTTGGCCTGTTGCAGCTTGGCCGTTTTCTCCTCCACCTTGCTCTCCAGCTCCCGGTAGAGTTTGCCAAGCTCGTCGGCCATGGTCGCGAAGGCCCCCGACAGCTCTCCCAGCTCGTTCTCACAGTGGGGGGGCAGGGTGAGATCGAATTCCTGACGCTGGATCTGGCGTGCGCAATAGACCAGCTGGTTGAGGGGCGCTACCACCTGCTGGCGGGTGAAGCGCACCGTGCACCAGGCGATGGTGATGATGGCGAGCAGCCCTAGCCCCTCTGCCAGGGCCAGCATGCGCACCTTGAACTCCACGTGGTACTGCATCTGGTTGACGAAGTCATCGATGGCGGCGACGAACTGCTCCGTATTGTCGGTATAACGGCTGGGAGTGGCATTCTCGATGTGTTCGCGCATCACTTGCCATTGCAGCAGGACTTCACCATAGGTGCGGCGCAGGGAGGCGGGCGTGATCCAGCGCTGGGTCTCCTGCAGCTCGGGGGCATGAAGGGTCTGTTCAAACTGGGCGAGCCGACCGAGGACGACCTGATCCTTCTCGATTTCATAGGCCATGCGGTAGGCCTGCATGCGCAGGGAGCCCGACAGGTTGATGGCCTTGGCATCGGGAACCGAATAGAAGAGGGTGACCATGGCCACCACGGCGATCAGGCTGGCCATGAACAGGATCAGCACCATGGAGCGACCGATGGCGCTGCTGACCGACTGCACTCTGAACCATTTTCCCATGCCGACCGGCTCCCTTTTCACCCACAAAGACCCCACAAAGTAGCATGGGAGTGTACTCCAAGTTGTGCTAGCATCGAAAAACTAGATGAACTCCGAGCGATTTTGCCTAAGTCATTGAGATAGGGGGAGATCGCCGTCAGCCGCTGTTCGAGCTGAAAGGGTCAGGAAAGAAATGCCCTGGCCTCCCGTATTTGGAAAGGTGTTTATGTTGCCACTTGAAGATGGTTTTTCCCGTCGCTTTTACTATTTGCGTCTGTCGGTCACCGACGTCTGCAATTTCCGCTGTACCTACTGTCTGCCGGACGGCTATCACCCGCCGAAAGGAGATGGTGAGGGGCGCCAGTCCTTCCTCTCCCTGGAGGAGATCCGTCGCGTTGTCTCCGGGTTTGCCGCCATGGGGACGCGCAAGGTGCGTCTGACCGGAGGCGAGCCCTCCCTGCGCCGCGACTTCACGGCCATCATCGAGACCGTGGCCAATACCCCCGGCATCGAGAAGGTGGCCATGACCACCAACGGGTATCGCCTCAAGGAGCGTGCCCGCGAGTGGTTCGATGCGGGGCTGACGGCCCTGAACGTCAGCGTCGACAGCCTGGATCCCCGTCAGTTCCACCAGATCACCGGCGAGAACAAGCTGGCGGAGGTGATGGCGGGGATAGACGCCGCCCTGAGTGCCGGTTTTCGGTCGGTCAAGATCAACGCCGTGCTGCTCAAGGGGCTCAATGATCATCAGCTCGAGACATTCCTCGCCTGGATCCGCGACAAACCCATCGAGCTTCGTTTCATCGAACTGATGCAGACCGGCGAGATGGACGCCCTGTTTCGCGATCACCATACCAGCGGTGAACTCATCAAGCAGCGCCTGCAAGAGAGCGGCTGGGTACAGCAGCTGCGCGGCCTGGATGATGGCCCTGCCCAGGTGTTCACGCATCCGGACTCGAGGGGCGGGGTGGGGCTCATCATGCCCTACAGCAAGGATTTTTGCGCCGGTTGCAACCGGCTGCGGGTCTCCTCCAAGGGCAAGCTGCACCTGTGTCTCTTTGGCGACAACGGGGTGGAACTGCGGGATCTGCTCACCGATGACAGCCTGCAGGAGGCGCTACAATGGCGTATTCGCCAGGCGCTGACCGGCAAGGCCGCCACCCATCGCCTCCATGAAGGCAATGCAGGCATGACCCCCCACCTGGCCTCCATCGGCGGCTGACAGCCGCCGTGCACCTCAAATAACCTTCGATTAATTATCAATCCTCACATAGGGGTAATTTACCTTGCCCCTGCTGTGTCTAATTGCGCCAAGGGTTTGATCCAGCGCAA
The DNA here is from genome assembly GCF_027705505.1 of Aeromonas sp. QDB56. NCBI lineage: Bacteria > Pseudomonadati > Pseudomonadota > Gammaproteobacteria > Aeromonadales > Aeromonadaceae > Aeromonas > Aeromonas sp. QDB56. The sequence continues at coordinate 15,088 of NZ_JAPDBZ010000051.1, read as the reverse complement.
GAATCCCCCCTGTTTATCTCCCTGGTGGTATATCCCCTGACTTGTCAGGGCCGCAATATACACCCACGCTTATAATTGGTATTGAAAATGCCAGTCACGGGATCCGCGCGGGGGCATCCGCCCCCGAAAAGAGGAGTCGATATGACCGACGGGGTCAACTTGTCACGCAGAGGCCTGTTTCGGGGACGCCTGAGCGCCCCCAAGGCCGGGATCCAGTTGCCCTGGTCCGTCTCCTGGGACGAGTTCGTGGCCGGCTGTACCCGCTGCGGCGACTGTCTGGCGGCCTGTCCGGAGCAGATCCTGATCAAGGGAGACGGGGGCTTCCCCACGGTGGATTTTCACCGCGGCGAGTGCACCTTCTGCACCGAGTGCGTCAGCGCCTGCGAGGCGCCGGTGTTCAGGCCGACAACCCAGACACCCTGGGAGTATGTGGCCCATATCGAGGCGGGCTGTCTGGCCACGGCCCAGGTGTTCTGCCAGCGCTGTCAGGACAGCTGCGAGCAGCAGGCCATCCGCTTTTCCCCCCGGCTGGGGCGCGTACCCACCCCCAGCATCCATGCCGAGTCGTGCAACGGCTGCGGGGCCTGCGTGGCGGATTGCCCGGTGGGCAGCATCAGCATCGGTCTGTCTCGTGGCGAAGCTTCGCGATGACCCAAGAGACGAACAAGTTGGAAAACGGTAATATGACGCGAGAAGAGTTCCATGTATCCAGCCTGGTGGTGCTGACCAAGCCCGATCTGCGCCACGCCCTGGCAGAGCGGATTGCGACCCTGGACGGGGCCGAGATCCACGCCGTCAGCGAGGAGGGCAAGCTGGTGGTGACCCTGGAGGGGCCGAGCCAGCGCCCCATCATGGCGGCCATCGACACCATTCAGGGGTTGCCCGGGGTGCTCTCTGCGGCCCTGATCTACCACCAGTTCGATGAAATGGACGCCGAAGATGGGGAATAAGGCGTCATGTGGCAGAAGCGCAAGAGTCGTTCGCTGACCGCCACGGGTAATACACGGGATGCCGTGTCTGTTGTCTGCGTTCGATGAACGAAAAGCCCAGAGCAAAGGAATAAAGCGCCATGGAGCTGAGCCAGCGCGGCTCGTCACAATGGCTGTCATTGATGTGATTAAGCAATGCGAGGATATGTCATGAAGCTGAGTCGACGCGACTTTATGAAGGCCAATGCGGTGGCGGCAGCCGCTGCCGTGGCCGGTGTCAGTGCCCCCACTCTGGCGGCGAATCTGATCACCAGTACCGACAAGACCGCCATCACCTGGGACAAGGCGCCGTGCCGCTTCTGCGGGACCGGCTGCTCCGTGCTGGTGGGCTCCCAGGCTGGCCGCGTCGTGGCGACCCAGGGGGATCCCGATGCACCGGTCAACCGTGGCCTGAACTGCATCAAGGGCTACTTCCTCTCCAAGATCATGTACGGGGAGGATCGCCTGACCCAGCCCATGCTGCGCATGACGAACGGCAAGTTCGACAAGAACGGCAACTTCGCCCCCATCAGTTGGGATCAGGCCTTCGACATCATGGCCGAGAAGTTCAAGGCGACCCTGAAAGAGAAGGGCCCGACCGCCGTCGGCATGTTCGGCTCCGGCCAGTGGACCGTCTGGGAAGGCTATGCCGCCGCCAAGCTGATGAAGGCAGGCCTGCGCTCCAACAACCTGGATCCCAATGCCCGTCACTGCATGGCCTCCGCGGTAGTGGGCTTCATGCGTACCTTCGGCATGGATGAACCCATGGGCTGCTACGACGACATCGAGCAGGCCGACGCCTTCGTGCTGTGGGGCTCCAACATGGCCGAGATGCACCCCATCCTCTGGTCGCGCATCTCCGATCGCCGTCTGTCCCACCAGGATGTGCAGGTGCACGTGCTCTCCACCTTCGAGCACCGCAGCTTCGAGCTGGCGGACAACGGACTGGTGTTCACCCCCCAGACCGATCTGGCGATCCTCAACTACATCGCCAACTACATCATCCAGAACGACAAGGTGAACTGGGAGTTCGTCAACAAGCACACCCAGTTCCGCAAAGGGGTGACCGACATCGGTTACGGCCTGCGTCCCACCAACCCGCTCCAGCAAAAGGCCAAGAACCCGGACAGCGGCGACTCCACCCCCATGAGCTTCGACGACTTCGCCAAGTTCGTGGCGGATTACGATCTGGAGTCCGTCTCCAAGCTCTCCGGCGTGCCCAAGGACAAGCTCGAGAAGCTGGCCCAGATCTATGCGGATCCGGACAAGAAGGTGGTCTCCTACTGGACCATGGGGTTCAACCAGCACACCCGTGGCGTCTGGGCCAACAACCTCTGCTACAACATCCACCTGCTGACCGGCAAGATCTCCCAGCCGGGCTCCGGCCCCTTCTCCCTGACCGGCCAGCCCTCCGCCTGTGGTACCGCCCGTGAAGTGGGTACCTTCGCCCACCGTCTGCCGGCGGACATGGTGGTCACTGATCCCAAGCACCGCGCCATCGCCGAGAAGATCTGGAAGCTGCCGGAAGGCACCATCCCGGAGCAGGTGGGCTACCACGCCGTGCTGCAAAACCGTATGCTCAAGGATGGCAAGCTCAACGCCTACTGGGTGATGTGCAACAACAACATGCAGGCCGGCCCGAACATGAATGAAGAGGCGCTGCCCGGTTATCGCAACCCGGCCAACTTCATTGTGGTCTCCGACCCTTATCCGACCGTGACCGCCCAGGCGGCCGACCTCATCCTGCCCACCGCCATGTGGGTGGAGAAAGAGGGGGCCTACGGCAACGCCGAACGTCGCACCCAGTTCTGGCACCAGCAGGTGAAGGCACCGGAAGGGGCCAAGTCCGACCTGTGGCAGCTGATGGAGTTCTCCAAGCGCTTCACTGTGGAAGAGGTGTGGCCGGCTGAGTTGATTGCCAAGATGCCGGAAGTGAAGGGCAAGACCCTGTTCGACGTGCTCTATGCCAACGGCCAGGTGAACCAGTTCCCGAAAGAGCAGAGCAAGGGGGCCCTGAACGACGAGGCCGAGCACTTTGGTTTCTACGTCCAGAAGGGGCTGTTCGAGGAGTACGCCTCCTTCGGTCGCGGCCATGGCCACGATCTGGCGCCGTTCGATCAGTATCACGAAGCCCGCGGCCTGCGCTGGCCTGTGGTGGACGGCAAGGAGACCCTGTGGCGCTATCGCGAAGGGTTCGACCCTTACGTGAAAGCGGGGGAGGGGGTGCGCTTCTACGGCAAGCCCGACGGCAAGGCGGTCATCTTCGCGCTGCCCTATGAGCCCGCCGCCGAGGCTCCGGACAAAGAGTACGACATGTGGCTCTCCACCGGTCGCGTGCTGGAGCACTGGCACACCGGCACCATGACCCGCCGGGTCCCCGAGCTCTATCGCACCTTCCCGGATGCGGTGCTCTTCATGCACCCGGAAGATGCCAAGGCCCGTGGCGTGCGCCGTGGTGAAGAGGTGATCGTCTCCTCCCGCCGGGGCGAGGTGAAGACCCGGGTCGAGACCCGCGGCCGCAACCGTCCGCCCAAGGGATTGGTGTTCATGCCCTTCTTCGATGCGAGCCAGCTGGTCAACAAGCTGACCCTGGACGCCACGGATCCGCTCTCCAAGCAGACGGATTACAAGAAGTGCGCCGTCAAGGTCGTCAAGGCATAAGGCGGGGGAGCGCGAGATGAGTCGTAGTCGGCGCCAGTTTCTGGCCGACATGGCCAAGGGGGCCTGCGGTGTGGGCCTGCTTGGCGTGGGGCTCGGCGGCATGGCGCGCCAGCAGGTGCAGGCCGTGCCTGCCCAGGCGCTGCGCCCGCCGGCTGCCCTCGACGAGGCTGAGTTTCTCGGCGCCTGCGTGCGCTGCGGGCTCTGCGTCGAGGCATGCCCCTACGACACCCTCAAGCTCGCCCGGCTGTTTGAACCCGTGACCACCGGCACCCCCTACTTCAAGGCGCGCGCCGTCCCGTGCGAGATGTGTGACGACATCCCCTGCGTGGCGGCCTGCCCGAGCGGGGCCCTGGATAGGGCCATGACCGACATCGATCAGGCGCGGATGGGGGTGGCGGTGCTCATCGATCACGAGACCTGCCTCAACTACCTGGGGCTGCGCTGCGACGTCTGCTACCGGGTCTGCCCCCTCATCGACAAGGCCATTACCCTTGAGCTGCAACACAACCCGCGCACCGGCAAGCACGCCATGTTCCTGCCCACGGTGCACAGCGATCTCTGCACCGGCTGCGGCAAGTGCGAGCACGCCTGCGTGCTGGAGGAGGCGGCCATCAAGGTGGTACCTCGCGGGCTTGCCAAGGGGGAGCTGGGTCACCACTACCGGCTCGGCTGGGAAGAGAAGGAGAAGGCGGGCAAGTCCCTCATCGGTGAGCGACTGACCCTGCCTACCCGCAAACCGGAGGGCCTATGAGTCGGTATCCAGGGGCCGAGGCTACGGCCAGGCTGGGCTGGTGGCGGTCACACCGCTTCCTGCTGCTGCGCCGGCTCTGCCAGTTCGGGGTGCTGACGCTGTTCCTGCTGGGGCCGCTGGCGGGCATCTGGATCCTCAAGGGCAACCTCTCCAGCTCGCTGTTGCTGGAGACGGTGCCCCTCACGGATCCCCTGACCCTGCTGCAGTCGTTGGCGGCGGGCCAGTGGCCCATCCCCACCCTGTGGCTCGGGGCTGGGCTGGTGCTCGCGGGTTACTGGCTGGTCGGGGGGCGGGTGTTCTGCTCCTGGGTCTGTCCGGTCAACCTGGTCACCGATGCCGCCGCCTGGCTCAGGGGGCGGCTCGGGCTCAAGGGCAATGGTCAGTTCAACCGCGCTACCCGCTACTGGCTGCTGGCCATGGTGCTGGTGGCACCTTCCATCGCCGGCGTGCTGGTGTGGGAGCTGGTCAATCCGGTGTCGCTCACCCTGCGGGGCCTGCTGTTCGGCATGGGGGCGGGCTGGGGCCTGCTGGCGGCGCTGTTCCTGTTCGACCTTTTTGTGGTGGAGCGGGGCTGGTGCGGCCACCTCTGTCCGGTGGGGGCCTTCTATGCCCTGGTCAACCGGGTCGGGTTCATCAAGATTGCAGCCTCGGGGCGCGAGCGGTGCAGCAACTGCATGGATTGTTATGCGGTCTGCCCGGAGCGTCCCATCCTGCGCGGCCCCGTTCACGGTGCCAGGCGTGGTCACGGGCCCTTGATTGCAGCTCAGGAGTGTACCAACTGCGGCCGTTGCATCGATGTCTGCGCGGAGCAAGTTTTTGAAATCACTGTAGGTTTTGCCGTCAAGGCAGAGAAATCGTCGGAGAACACATAATGAAGAAGCTGATTGGAGCAATGCTGGCCTGCCTGATGGCGGGTTCCTTGATGGCGGCCGTCCCCGAGATCACCAACAGCACGGGGGGCATCAAGTCGGAGCGGGGAAGCACGGATCTGGTAACGGATGCCGACGCGGCCCCTCTGAAGAACTTTCGCAAGGATGGCGACCTCTACGATCGCCAGTACATGCACCAGCCCCCGCTGATCCCCCACGACACCCGCAACTATGAAGTGGACAACAAGGTCAACAAGTGCCTGGCCTGTCACAGCTTCAAGAACGCCAGTGCCATGAAGGCCCCCAAGATAAGCCCCACCCACTTCGAGACCCGCGACGGCATGACCCTGGGCGAAGTCTCGCCGCGTCGCTACTTCTGTCTGCAGTGCCACGTGCCGCAAGCGGATGCCAAGCCGCTGGTGAACAATACCTTCAAACCGGTTGAAGCGCTGAACTGAGGAACCCATAGATGAAATTACCCGGCTTTGTGAAGCGTCTGTGGACCACCTTCAAGTCACCGTCGAAGGCGGCCCTCTGGGTCATCCTGCTGATGGGCTTCTTTGGTGGCGTCATCTTCTGGGGCGGGTTCAACACCGCCATGGAAGCGTCCAACACCGAGGCCTTCTGCACCGGTTGCCACGAGATGAAGGACAACGTGTTCGTGGAGTACCGCGACACCATCCACTACGCCAACCGCTCCGGCGTGCGGGCCAGCTGCCCGGATTGCCACGTACCCCACGAATGGACCTACAAGATCATCCGCAAGGTGCAGGCCTCCAAGGAGCTGTGGGGCATGATCACCGGCAAGGTGGATACCCGCGAGAAGTTTGAATCCCACCGGCGGGAGATGGCCGAGCGGGAGTGGCAGCGGATGAAGGAGACGGATTCGCGCGAGTGCCGCAACTGCCACAACTTCGAGTACATGGACTTCTCCCTGCAAGGGCGTCGGGCCGCCCAGATGCACTCCACCAACCTGGCAAGCGGGGCCAACACCTGCATCGACTGCCACAAGGGGATTGCGCACCAACTGCCTGACATGAAAGGGGTGCCAGGCTTCTGATGGGAAGGCCGCCGGATCCCCGGGATCCGGCGGCCTTCGAGATTAATGGGCAATGACGCCCCCCAGCCAGACATCTTTTGATAGAATCCCTTCCCGGCAACGCGGCGCCCACCGGCTCCTTTCATGGCTGGCACCACGGTGCGGCGCGTTCACCTCATCCTCTCGTGGTCAATGATTGACAGGAATGGCCCCAATGGCACCCAAACACAGCGAATTCATCCCTCTCAAGATCGCCGTCCTGACGGTTTCCGACAGTCGCACCGCTGCCGATGACAGCTCGGGGGACTATCTGGTCGAGGCCCTGACCCAGACCGGCCACGTGCTGGCCGATCGGGCGCTCTGTCCCGACAACCTGTTTCGCATCCGCGCCCAGGTGAGCGACTGGATTGCCGACGAGGGAGTCCAGGTGGTGCTCATCAACGGCGGCACCGGCTTCAACGAGCAGAACCGGGTGCCCGAGGCGGTCGGCGTGCTGTTCGAGCGCACGGTGCAGGGCTTTGGCGAGATGTTCCGCCAGCTCTCGTTTGCCGAAATCAAGGGCTCTGCCATGCAGAGCCGTGCCCTGGCAGGGCTGGCCAATCGCACCCTGATCTGCTGCCTGCCCGGCTCCACCGGCGCCTGCCGTCTGGGCTGGGAACAGCTTATCCGGGATCAGCTCGATGCCCGTACCCGGCCGTGCAACTTCGTGACCCATCTGTGATCCCGGGAGTAAACCCGGATCATTCATCTTATTTTTCGATAGGGGCATAGATGAACCTGACCCATCTCAACCAGAGCGGCGAGGCCCACATGGTGGATGTCACCGACAAGCAGGTGACCGAACGCGAGGCCCGCGCCGAGGCTTTCGTGACCATGGCCCCCGAGACCCTGGCGTTGATCCTGAGCGGTCAGCACCACAAGGGGGACGTGTTCGCCACCGCCCGCATCGCCGGCATCATGGCGGCCAAGAAGACCGCCGATCTTATCCCACTCTGCCATCCGCTGGCCTTGACCAAAGTCGAGGTGGAGATAGTGCCGCTGGCCGAGCAGAATCGGGTGCATATCCGCACCCTGTGCAAGCTCTCGGGCAAGACCGGGGTGGAGATGGAGGCGCTCACCGCCGCCTCGGTGGCGGCCCTGACCATCTACGACATGTGCAAGGCGGTGCAAAAGGACATGGTTATCGAGCAGGTGCGTCTGGTGGAGAAAAAGGGCGGTAAATCCGGTCATTTCCAACTGGGTGAGACCAAAGGAGAGCAGGCATGATCAAGGTTCTGTTTTTTGCGCAGGTGCGTGAGCTGGTCGGCTGCGACGAGCTGAGCCTGCCTTGCGACTACGCCAGTGCCGATGCCCTTCGCGCCGCCTTGAGCGAGCGAGATGACAAGTGGGCGCTGGCGCTCGAATCCGGCAAGCTCCTGGTGGCGGTCAACCAGACCCTGGTGCCGCTGGATACCCCCCTCCATGACGGGGATGAGGTCGCCTTTTTCCCGCCGGTGACCGGAGGTTAAGGATGAACGAGATAATGACCGTAGATCGCGCCACTGAGCTGCGGGACTGTGGTGAGGCCGCCTTCTTCCCTCTCCTTCCAGTGACGACAGGAGGCTGACCATGACCGATCGCATTCTGGTGCAGCGGGATGACTTCTCGCTGGCGGACGAATATGCCCGCCTTGCTGCCCGGCAGGACACAGGCGCGATTGTCAGCTTTGTCGGCAAGGTGCGCGACTTCAATCAGGGGGAGCATGTGAAGGGGCTGGCCCTCGAACACTACCCCGGCATGACCGAGAAGGCGCTGACGAACATAGTGGCCGAGGCCCGCAGCCGCTGGCCCCTGCAGGAGTGTACCCTCATTCACCGCATCGGCGAGCTGCTGCTCGGGGATCAGATCGTGCTGGTGGTGGTGAGCAGCGCCCACCGCGAGGCGGCTTTCGAGGCCTGCCACTTCATCATGGATTTCTTGAAGACCCGGGCGCCGTTCTGGAAAAAAGAGCTGACCGCCGACGGGGTGCAACGCTGGGTCGAGGCCAGGGCGAGCGATGACGCCGCCCTGGCCCGCTGGCAACAAGGGGAGTGAGCCTCGGGCTCGCGTCAATCGATCCGGCCGTGTCGGAACATAAGGAGCAGAGGAATGAAGAGATGGGTATCCCTGTTGGTGCTGGGCGCCAGCGCCATGTACAGCGGTGCTGTGCTGGCTGACGAGGTCAAGGTGGCGGTGGCGGCCAACTTCAAGGGCACCATAGAGCGCATCGGCAAGGAGTTCACCGCCAAGACCGGCCACAGCGTCGTCATCAGTTCGGCGGCCACCGGCGTGCTCTATACCCAGATCACCCACGGTGCACCCTTCGATCTCTTCCTCTCGGCCGACGTGGCGACCCCTCAAAAGCTGGAGTCGGAAGGCAAGGGGAGCGAACGCTTCACCTATGCCATCGGTCAGCTCGGCCTCTGGCAGAAGGGGGGGCCAGCTCCCGACGAGGCCACCTTGCGCCACTGGCAGGGGGAGCTGGCCATCGCCAACCCCAAGACAGCGCCCTATGGCGCTGCCGCCATGGCGACCCTGGCTCATCTCAAGATCGATCCCAAGCAGTATCGGGTGCTGACTGGCACCAACATCAGCCAGACCTGGCAGTTCGTCGATACCGGCAATGCGAAGCTGGGCTTCGTCGCCTGGGCCAACCTGGTGGAGGCGGGCAAGACCGGCGAAGCCTGGGCGGTACCGGCCAGCTTCTATCCCCCCATCGAGCAGCAGGCCCTGGTGCTGAAGAAAGGGGCGGCGGTGGATGCCCTGGTCGCCTGGCTCAAGGGGCCGGGACAGGCGCAGATCAAGGCGGCGGGTTACGCCCTGCCGCAGTAAGCGCCCGGCGTCTGCCGGCCAGCCCCGTGCTGGCCAGATCCGGTGCCTGATGTGTCCCAAGGCGGCGCCCGTCATGACGGCGCCCTGTTTTTTATCGACACCCGAGAGGGGACCCTATGAGTGAAGGGGATCTGCTGGCGGTCTGGCTGACCCTGAAACTGGCGGCCAGCACCACTGCCATCCTGCTGCTGCTGTCGCCGCCGCTCGCCTGGTGGCTGTCTCGCAGCCAGCACCGGCTGCGCCCCCTGGTGGAGGCCATGGTGGCCCTGCCGCTGGTGCTGCCGCCCACCGTGCTCGGTTTCTATCTGCTGCTGGCCTTCTCCCCGGAGTACGGCTTGGGTGGCTGGTGGCGGGAGACCTTCGGGGCCCCGCTCGCCTTCAGTTTCCTCGGCCTGCTCATCGCCTCCGTCATCTATTCGCTCCCCTTCGTGGTACAACCCCTCACCTCCGCCTTCGTCAACATGGGCAGCAAGGAGCTGGAGGCTGCTGCCACCCTGGGGATGGGCCCGTTTGAGCGCTTCTTTCGCATCATCCTGCCGATGACGCTGCCGAGCTTCGTGATGGCGGCGGCGCTGGGCTTTGCCCACACCCTGGGGGAGTTCGGGGTGGTGCTGATGATCGGCGGCAACATTCCCGGGGAGACCCAGGTGCTCTCCATCGCCCTGTTTGATCACGTGGAGGCGATGGACTACGACCACGCCCATATTCTGGCAGGCGGCCTGATGGGCTTCTCCCTGGTGATGCTGGTGCTGGTCTACGGCGTGCTGCAACGCCGGCAACGGAGGCTGTTCGGATGAACCTCTACCTCAAGGCCAGACGTGATTTCGGCCCCTTCACCCTGGCGTGTGATCTGGCGTTGCCCCCCAGCCGCATCCTCGGCCTGTTCGGTCCTTCGGGCTGTGGCAAGAGCACCCTGCTGCGCATCATCGCCGGGCTCGACAAGGCCCCGGGCGATGCCCTGCGCTGGCAGGGGCGCGAGCTTGCAGCCCTGCCCCCCGAGGCGCGGCGCATCGGGATGGTGTTTCAGGATGCCCGTCTCTTCCCCCACCTGAGCGTGCTCGGCAACCTGCAACTGGCGGCTCGCAAGGGGAGGGGGCGCTGGCAGCCAGAGGATCTGGCTGCGCGCCTCGGCTTTGCCGAGCTGCTGGGGCAACCGGCCCATGGCCTCTCCGGCGGTCAGCGTCAGCGGGTGGCATTGGCCAGGGCCTTGCTGGCCGAGCCCGACTTGCTGCTGCTGGATGAACCCTTCTCGGCGCTGGACAGGCGCAGCCGCATCCATCAGGCCCACGTGCTCAAGGGCTTGCAGCAGGAGAGCGGCATCCCCATGATCTTCGTCAGCCACGCCATGGAGGAGGTGAGCCTGCTCTGCGATGGACTGGTGCTGCTGGCAGAGGGACGGGTGGAGGCCCAGGGCACCCCAGAGGAGATCTTCGCCCGCACCGACCTGTCGCTGGCCAGTCGCGACGACGTCGGGGTCATGCTCTCTGCGACCCTGTCCCACTACGACGAGCACGAGCAGATGGCGACCCTGCGACTCGGGGAGCAGACCCTGATGGTGACCATGGAGCATGCCCCCGATGAAGCGGGCCCCTTGCAGATCAAGGTGGCGGCGCGGGATCTGGTGATCGCCACCGAGCCCATCGTGTACTCCAGCCTCTCCAACTGCCTCGAGACCCGGCTGCTGGAGGTGCGGGAGGTGCGACCCGGGCAGACCCTGTTGCAGTTGGCTCTCGGGCAGCAGATACTGCTGGCCCGGATCACCAGCCGCTCCGCGCAGCGGCTCGCCCTGATGCCGGCCATGCGCCTCTACGCCTACATCAAGGCGGTGAGCCTGGTGGGAGAGGGGTAGACAGGGGACCGGAGTGCGGATTGGCTGGCCATGAGTGGCCGGCATGGCGTCGAGAAAGGGGGGACGGGTGCGTCGCAATCAGGTAATGAAATCCCATGGCTTGGCCCTGCGCAGTGCGGGGGAGGGGCCCTTGCTGCTCTTGCTGCACGGGCTGGGCTCTTCCAGCCTCGACTGGCAGGCGCAGAACGAGCGTTTTTCCGAGCGTTACCGGGTGGTGGCCATCGACTTGCGCGGCCACGGCCAGAGCATGCAGGAGGGGCCCTTTGACGTGCCCACCCTGGCGGCGGATGTGGCCCGCTGGCTCGACGAACAGCCCGAGCCTGCCTGGGTAGTGGGGTTGTCGCTCGGTGCCATGGTGGCGCTGGAGCTGGCGCTGCAACTGCCCCACAAGGTGCAGGGGCTGGTGCTGGTCAACGGCTTCAGCGAATTTCTGCTGGAGACGCCAAAGGAGCAGGAGCGCTATGCCATGCGCCTCAAGTGGCTGCGCTGGTTCGGCATGCGGCCGCTGGCGTGGTGGCTCGGTCGCGAGCTCTTTCCCGGCCCCGATCTCGCCCAGGTGCGCCACACCTTCCGGGGGCGCTTCGTGCGCAACAAAAAGAAGACCTACAAGGCGCTGCTGGAGGCGCTGCCCGGCTGGTCGGTGCGGGCTCGTCTCGGCACCCTCTGGCAGCCGGTGGCCATCATCTCCACCAGTCACGACTATCTGCCCCTGGCGCGGCGGGTGGAGCAGTTCGCCTCCCTGCCCAATGCCACCATCCACACCCCGGATGGTCACCACGCCTGGCCGGCGGAAGATCCCGCCGGGTTCAATCATCTGTTGCAGCGGATCCTCTCAACCCATTGAGGGGAGCAGACAGCAGAGGTAGATAAAAAAGCCGAACCCCGGGGGTTCGGCTTTTTTGTGGGCGCTGCTCAGGGTCTTGAGCAGACCGGGCAGTCGGGGCGCTTGGGAAGCTTCAGCTCGCGAAAGCTGCCACCCAGACCGTCGATCATCAGCAGGCGGCCGCTGTAGCTTTTGCCTATGCCCGCCAGCAGCTTGATGGCTTCGAGCGCCTGCAGGCTGCCCACCAGTCCCACCACGGGGGCCAGTACCCCCGCCTCGACACAGGTGAGGGCCTGATCGCCAAAGAGGGTGCTGAGACAGGCGTAGCAGGGTTCATCCTCCTGCCAGGTGAAGCTGCAGAGCTGCCCTTCGAGCCGGATGGCGGCGCCGCTGACCAGGGGCACCTTGTGCTGGCGGGCACGCTGGTTGAGGAGGTTGCGGATGGCGACGTTGTCGGTGCAGTCGAGCACCAGCTGATGGCCTGGCAGCAGGGCATCGAGCAGTGCCTCGTCGGCGAGGGCGGCGTGGGTCTCCACCTCGAGCCAGGGGGTGAGGGCGCGCAGGGACGTCGCCGCAGACTCCACCTTGAGCTGGCCGATGCGCTCGTCGCTGTGCAGCACCTGGCGCTGCAAATTGGAGAGCTCCACCCGATCGAAATCCACCAGGGTGAGGTGGCCGACCCCGGCCACCGCCAGATACTGGCTGGCGGCGCAGCCCAGGCCCCCGGCGCCGATGACCAGCACGCGTGACTGCTTGAGCGCCTCCTGCCCCTCGAAGTCGAAGGATTTGAGCACGATCTGGCGGTTGTAGCGAAGGAGTTCTGCGTCGCTCAGGATCTCGCTCACAGCAGCAGCCCCGAGAAGGGCTCGACGGTGACCGTCTCACCGGCGGCCACCTTGCCGCGCTCCTGCTCGAGCACGATGTAGCAGTTGGCCCGGGACAGGGAGCTGAACACCCCGGAGTCCTGGGAGCCGGTGCTGCGTACCTCGAGGCCATTCGGGCCCACGCTCAGGATGCCGCGCTGAAAGTCCAGGCGCCCCGGGCTCTTCTTGAGCGGCTCTGTCGCCAGGGCCTGGAGGGGGTGCGGGCGTGCAAACTGCTGACCGGCCAGTCTGGCCAGGGCCGGTTGCACCAGCTGATCGAAGGTGACCATGGCGGAGACCGGGTTGCCCGGCAGACCGAAGAACCAGGCGTTTGGCAACCGGCCAAAGGCGAAGGGTTTGCCCGGCTTGATGGCGAGCTTCCAGAAGCCAATTTCCCCGAGCTCTTCGAGCAGTTGCTTGGTGAAGTCCGCTTCTCCCACCGAGACGCCCCCGGTGGTGATCAGGGCATCGGCCTCGCGGTCGGCCTGCAAGAAGGCGGCGCGCAGGGCCTCCGGATCATCGGGAATGATGCCAAGGTCCAGGCACTCACAGCCCATGCGGCTCAGCATCGCCTTGACCCCGTAGCGGTTGGAGTCGTAGATGTCCCCGTGCTGGAGCGGGGTGCCCAGAGGCTTGAGCTCGTCCCCTGTGCTGAAGATGGCGACCCTGAGGGGACGGCGCACCGTGACGTTCGCGATGCCAAGGGAGGCGAGCAGCGGCAGCTCCCTGGGGCTCAGGCGCAGGCCGCTTTCGAGCACCCGGGCGCCCTGCGCCAGATCCTCGCCGCGGCGACGGATGTTCTGGCCAGGCGTGGGCGCGGTCAGGAAAGTGATCCCGTTGTCGCCGGCTTGCGTTTCTTCCTGCATCACCACAGCGTCTGCACCCGGGGGCACAGGGGCCCCGGTCATGATGCGGATGCAGTGGCCGGCGGGCCACTCCCCCTCATAGGGCTGGCCCGCAAAGGCCTTGCCCGCCACGGGGAGCGGCACCCCGGCGGCGAGATCCGCCAGGCGCACGGCATAGCCGTCCATGGCGGCGTTGTCGAAGGGGGGGACGAAGAGGGGGGAGCTTATCTCCTCGGCCAGGATCCGATCCAGCGCCTGGGGCAGGGGCAACCGCTCCGTCTCGCAGCAGCAGGTGAGTTGTTCCAGCATCCCTTGCAGGGCCTTGTCCAAGGGGAGGAGTGCACCGGTATCGAATCCCATCATCATGACCTCTCTGGTGTGTAGGGGGCAGATTATCCCAAAAATCCGCTCCGATGGGCAGGCCGAAGGTGCGGTAATGGGGGGCAGATGCCCCGGTGTGATCGGATTCTGGGGCGCTATTCCGTTGAATTACCTCCTGATGGGTAACCAGAGCGAGGCTTGTGCGAGATGGTGGCTGGGGAAGAGGCGGCACGGCCGTGCGCCTTGCCCCCGAATGGGCAGGCCGGTGCGGACAAAACGGGGTGGTTTGGCATAAAGTCGGGCACCGGGCTTGAGTTAGACAGAATTATGACAATAATCGCCCTGTAAGATTGCGCCGCGGCACCATGCCGCAGGCCAGCACAGTCCCTGAGCGTGGGAGAGATACACGATGACGAGCTTAAGCCAGGAAGCCCTGTTGGTCAGGGCGGCGCTCGAGGCCGAGGGCCTTGAGACACCTCTGGTGGCCAATGAATTGAGCGGCCAGCAGAAAAAGGAAAAAATCGAAGGTCATATGCGCGCCATCATGGAGACGCTGGGACTGGATCTGGCCGACGACAGTCTGGCAGAGACCCCGCACCGCATTGCCAAGATGTACGTGAACGAGATCTTCTCCGGCCTCGACTATGCCACCTTCCCCAAGGTGACGGTGATCGAGAACAAGATGAAGGTGGACGAGATGATCATGGTGCGGGACATCAGCCTCACCAGCACCTGCGAGCACCACTTCGTCACCATAGACGGCTTTGCCCACGTGGCCTACATTCCCCGCGGCAAGGTGATTGGCCTGTCGAAGATCAACCGCATCGTGCAGTTCTTCGCCCGCCGTCCCCAGGTACAGGAGCGGCTGACCCAGCAGATCCTGCTGGCGTTGCAGACCCTGCTTGGCACCAGGGACGTGGCCATCAGCATCAAGGCGACCCACTTCTGCGTGAAGGCCCGTGGCGTGATGGACTCCACCTCCTACACCACCACCACCTCCCTGGGCGGCGTCTTCAAGACCCAGCCCGACACCCGCGCCGAATTCCTCGGTGGTCTGAAAGGGTAGTGCTCCCGGGGCCTGTCGCCGACAGGTCCCGTCTCCTTTCCCTCACTTTTTTTGAAAAATACCTAAAGTTGTGACCGTGCCGGTCGCTATGGCTCTCCGTGTTGTCGCAGGGCGGGAGCACACTTTGTTGATATTTTAACCAAAGAATAACTGAGCCCGATAGTCGTCATTCCAGCCGGCTCT
>NZ_JAPDBZ010000050.1:0-25618 GCF_027705505.1 Aeromonas sp. QDB56 | reverse complement strand
AAGCCAAACCACAGAAGTATGCGACGAGAAAACCTAGTAAAAACAATGCCAGTCAGGCTTAACTGACTGGCATTACGCCCCTGGGCGCTCTTTTTTATCGCCGTCACCTCGCAGGCAGCGGTTGTCCCTTTGTGATTGGCGCCGTTCTGGCGTAACGTGGCCACTCCCCTTCTCTGGAGTGCTGTGCCGGATGCCGACTCTCACCGTTCGCCTGATCCCCCTGCGTGACGCAGACTTTCCCGCCTATCGCGACTACTTCATCGAGGATTACGCCCAGGATCTTGCCAGCAACCACGGGATGGCGCAGCCTGACGCCCACCGTCAGGCCGACGCCTCGTTGCAGCAGCTCCTGCCACTGGGTGTCGCCACCCCGGGTCATCACCTGCTCGCCATGGTACCTGAAGCCTCGAACGCGCCGAGCGAGCCTCTGGGCTATCTCTGGCACGCCATCGACGGCGCCGCCGGCACCACCTTCATCTACGACTTCTATGTGACACCGCCCCATCGTGGTCGCGGCCTCGGCAAGGCAGCCATGGCCGCCCTGGAGGCGCAGCTCGCCCCCTAGGTATCCGCCAGCTCAAGCTGAGGGTGGCCCATGACAACCCGAGGGCACTGGCGCTCTATCAGGCGCTGGGCTTCACCATCACGGGCTACAACATGGCAAAGCGTCTGGATTGAGCACCTTCATTGGGCCACCACCCGGCCCATGGCTCAAAGCGAGATGCCGGAAAAAGACATGAAGCCGAGGGACATCAGCCCGGCCACGATGAAGGTGATGCCGATGCCGCGCAGCCCCTCGGGCACATCCGAATACTTCATCTTCTGGCGCAATCCCGCAATGGCGACTATGGCCAGCAGCCAGCCCAGCCCTGAGCCCGCCCCGTACACCACGGATTCGATGAAGTCGTAATCCCGCTGGGCCATGAACATCACCCCGCCGAAGATGGCGCAATGCACCGTCAGCAGCGGCAGATAGATGCCGAGCGCGTAATGAAGCGCCGGGAAATGTTTGTCGAGCACCATCTCCATCACCTGCACCAGGGCCGCCAGCACCCCGATGTAGACGATGAAATCGAGAAAGCCCAGATCAAACTCCCCGAGGAAGGTACTCTCGGGACGCAGGATATGGCGGTAGATCAGGTTGTTGAGGGGGATGGCGATCACCATGACCACCAGCACCGTCATGCCCAAACCGAAGGCGGTGTTGATGTTCTTGGAAACGGCCAGGAAGGTGCACATGCCAAGAAAGAAGGCCAGCGCCAGGTTTTCCACAAAGATCGACTGGATGAAGAGATTGACGTAATAGTCCATGAATGAGTTCACCACTTGGTTGCAATAAGAGCATGTCCGCGCCCGGCCAACGGCCAGTCGCGAAGATGACGTTTACAGAGAGAGCTGGCGCAGCACCCGGTAATGACCACGGCAGCCGCCAGACTGCCGAGCAGCCCGGTCAGCGGTACTCAATGACGGGGATCAAACGGGCGGGCGCCCGGCTGGTGAACCTAGTCGCCCTGGCAGAAGCGATATTGCAGGTGGTGGCAGCGAAGCCGCCGTGTGTGCAGAGCGCCGAAGTAGTCGGGCCGCTGCCTGAGATAGATGAGAGGCAGGAAAAACAGCAGGCCGCAGAGCAGGCCGAGGATCTCGTGCTGGAACCAGGCCAGCAGCATCTGGTAGAGCTCGGTATGAGCAGCCCCTTCCAGTCGCCGTCCCTGCTCGAAACCGAGCCGCCACTGGGAGGCGGGCGGCAGGCTGACGTTGTCGGCAAGCCCCGGGTTCGCTGGCTCATGGAACAGCATCGGCCGCTCCTGCCCTTGCGTCTCCATTCCCCTAGTTGCAACGACCCCTGCCGCCGCCGCAGCGGCAAGCCAGAGAAGGCAGGCGATGGCAAGCACCATCGGCCATGACGAGGGGCGGCGAGAGGATGACAAGGGGGCTGTCCGTCAAGAAAAATTACAGGTGGAATATATCACAATACCGTCACTTATTGCATTTTCCACCATGAGATATTAACAGGAGCGATATTAAACACCGCCTCATTCCCTAAAACCGGCAAGGTTGCACCACCTTGAGAGAGCGACTTTCATCTTCCTCAAGGTGAGGGCTCACCCCTGCTCGAAGGCCGGGTGGTAACACACTTCGCCACTGGGCATGGCAGCGCCGAACGAGCGGGTCATGAAGTACTCGGCTGGCACGCCGGGCAGCGTCAACCCCGGCTCGGGCACGAAACCGAAACGGCCGTAGAAGCCGGGATCCCCCAGCACCACGCAGCCGGCCGCTCCCATCCCCTTGAGCTCGGCCAGACCCGCGTCCATCAGCCGTGACCCCAGCCCCCTGCCCTGAAGCGCAGGGGAGACGGAAATGGGGCCAAGGCCATACCAGTGCGGGCTGCCATCGCTGATGGTGACCGGCGAGAAGCAGAGGTGGCCGACCACCCGCCCCGCCTGCTCCGCCACCAGCGACAGGCTGAGTGCCCCGGCCTGGCGCAAGGCGCGCACGATCAGCTGTTCGTTGTGATCGGTATGGGGGGCATTGAGGAACGCGGCCACGGTCAGCGCTTCAATGGCGTCGTGATCGGCGCCTGTTTCGGGCCGAATGATGATGTTCATAGGTTTTCTCCGTTTGCTCTCTTTCAATGGATGACCTGATCAGACTGCCTGCAGGCAGCAGATCACATAGCCATAGCTATCCAGGTATTGGCGGTGGATGGCCACTTCCCGGCTCAGATCCTGCCAGGCTGGGCTATCCCCCAGCTCGGCACGGTGGCGCGCCAGATTGCGCTCGATGGGATCCAGATAGTTGTCCCAGGCCCTTTGCGGCAACGGGGTGTGCCACAGGCAGCGATAACCCGCCTCCTTCACCGCTTTGAGCAGGCCCGCCAGGGTCTGCATGGCGGCTGCCAGAACGCCAGCGCCCCCTCTGGCGGCGTGTCCGTCAGCCACACCAGATCGCTCAGCACCAGGCAGGCATCAGGATCGGCAAGGTACGGCCGCCATGTCTGCAAGGCGTTGGCCACCCCGATGGTGTAGGCGCTCCCCTCGGCCCAGATGAGATCGGCGGGGACCAGGTCCGCCGGCAGCGCCGCCATGTTGGCGCACAGGGTAGTGACCTGACTCAGCCCCGCCGCACTGGCCGATCTCGCCACGGCGGCCAGCGCCTCCTCGTCCAGATCGATGGCCACTATGGTGGCGTCCGTCACCTGTGCCAGCGCCAGGGTGGCGGCGCCGCGCCCGCAGCCCATGTCGAAGATCCGGCGAGGCTGGCTGGGCAGCGCGGCAAATTGCTGCTGGGTGAAGAGGCTATCGCCCGGCCCCCAATAGCTCATGCCATCCAGCAGCAGCTTGAAATCCCGGATGTAACGTTCATGTTCATTCATGTCTTTGCTGAGCCACTGCAGGTGGTAACGCTCTTTTTCACTGAATCCCTGCTTCATCACCCAGGCAAAGTAAGCCTGCGGGGCTTGATGCTGCAGTTGCCGCTGCCAGGCCTTGAACTCGTCGCCGGAGTGCGCACGCAAACCGGCGAGATCCGCCAGCAGATCCCGGGCGCGTTGCATCCGCGCCAGCTCTTCATCCAGCTCCCTGACCCGGGTTTCCAGCGTTGCCTGCTCCAGCTCGCCCGCCAGACAGGCGAGGCACTGCTTGAGGCTGAGCCCGCCGGCCTGCAGAGCCTGTACCATCCGCAGCCGCTGCAGATCGTCATCGTCGTAGTGGCGATAGCCGTTGGCGCCCCTCGTGCCCGCAATCACCCCCAGCTTCTCGTAATAGAGCAGGGTGGAGCGGGCCAGGCCGCAGCGCCGGGCCAGTTCGGATATTTTCATGACAACCACTCGCTAAGGGGTCTGTGACCCGATGAAGGGAAGCTTAAACTGTGAAGCAATAGACGGGTCAACGACAACATCCGGGTTCACACCATAAAAAAACGGCCACCCTGAGGTGGCCGTCATCGACAGCAAGAGAGATTCGCGGGATCAGAGGCCGGCAGCTTCCAGATGCTCCACCAACAACTGCACGCTGCGGTTGCCACGCCACTCGTTGACGTCGAGCCGGTAGACCAGCCGCACCCGCTTCACCGAAGCATCGGGCCAGCGCTGCAAGTCGACGCCAAAGGCGATGGCATCCACCGCGTGGCCGGAATCCGTGGTCAGCATCATCTTGAGGTGCTTCTCCCCCACCAGCCGCTGCTGCACCAGCACGAACTCGCCGTCAAACAGCGGCTCGGGGAAGGCCTGACCCCAGGGGCCGGAGGCGCGAATAAGCTCCGCCAGCTCGAGGGTGAGCTCGTCCGGCAGCAGTTCGCCGTCGGTGAGCAGCACCCCGGTCAAGAGCTCAGGGGTCACCAGCTCGCCGATGACCGCCTCAAAAGCCCGCCCGAAGGCCTCGATATTGGCCTTGGGCAGGGTCAACCCGGCCGCCATGGCGTGGCCGCCAAACTTGCCCATCAAGCCGGGGTGGCGGGTATCGAGCAGTTCCAGCGCATCGCGCAGGTGCACCCCCGGGATGGAGCGCCCGGAGCCCTTGAGCTCGGTCTCGCTGCTCTCGGCAAAGGCGATGACCGGGCGGTAGTACTTCTCCTTCACCTTGGAGGCCACCAGCCCCACCACCCCCTGATGCCACTCGTTTCGGTGCAGTACGATGCCGGAGGGCACCTCGCCGTCACGAAAACGGATCTGCTCCAAAGTGGCGAGCGCCTCCTGCTGCATCCCCTGCTCGATCTCCTTGCGCTCCTGGTTGAGGCTGTCCATTTCGGAGGCGAACTGGCGCGCCAGGTTGATGTCGTCACAGAGCAGACAGGCGACCCCGAGGGACATGTCATCGAGCCGGCCCACCGCGTTGAGGCGCGGCCCCAGCGCAAAGCCGAGATCGGCAGCGCACAGGCGACGCCCGTCGCGGCCCGACACATCCACCAACGCCTGGATGCCGGGGCGGCAGCGGCCGGCCCGGATCCGCTGCAAGCCCTGATGAACCAGGATGCGGTTGTTGCCATCCAGCGCCACCACGTCGGCCACGGTGCCGAGGGCTACCAGATCGAGGTAATCCGCCACGTTGGGGGCGCGCAGCCCCTGGCGCTCATACCAGCCGCTCTGGCGCAGATGGGTGTTGAGGGCCGCCATCAGATAGAAGGCGACCCCGACCCCGGCCAGGGACTTGGAGGGGAAGTCGCAGCCATGCTGGTTGGGGTTCACTATCGCGTCGGCGTCAGGCAGCTCCTGACCGGGCAAATGGTGATCGGTAACCAGTACCTGCATGCCTGCCGCCTTGGCCGCCGCCACCCCGGCGATGCTGGAGATCCCGTTGTCCACCGTGATCAGGAACTCGGCGCCGCGGGCCACCGCCAGCTCGACGATCTCCGGGGTGAGGCCATAACCGAACTCGAAGCGGTTGGGCACCAGAAAATCGATGTGACGACCACCCATGGCGCGCAAAGCCAGCACGCACAGGGCCGAACTGGTGGCGCCGTCGCAGTCGAAGTCACCGACGATGAGAATGCGTTTTTGCGCCGTCAGCGCCTCGGCCAGCAGCGGCACCGCCTGCGCCATGCCGAACAGACGCTGGGGCGGCAGCAGCTGGTTGGCGCTGCGCTCCAGCAGGGCAGGGTCTTCGACCCCGCGACTGGCGAAGATCTGGCGAAGCAGCGGGTGCAGGGTGGCGGGCAGATGGGAATCATCAACTCGCGGACGACGACGGATTTGCAGGGGCATTGATGTGATCCAGTATCTTGAGCAGTTGTTCGGGGCTCTGGTAACCGCGCACCAGGTCGCCATTGGGCAGGACCCAGCTCGGTGACGCCTTGATCCCGAGCCATTGGCTCAGGCCGATATGATGGGCAAGGATCGCATTACAGCCGCTCTCAGGCAAACGATCGCTGAAGTTGAGTTCGCGCAGCAGACCGGGATCGCACCAGCTAGCCTGATCCGAGGCGGCGACAGGCGCAGGCAGCAGTTGCACGCTCACGCCCCTCGCCTGCAAGCGGGGCAACTCCTCCAGCGCGATGCGGCAAGGACCGCAGGCGAGATCGGTAAACAGGGTGAGGCGGTGGCGTTCAGGGGTGGCCTTGAGCCAGAGCCGGGCCTCCCCTATCTGGGAGAGCGCCAGCCTGCGTTGCTGCTGCTGGCTGAGCCGGGTGAGGTTTCTCATGTCGTGGGCCAGATCCAGCATGGAGCCCTGCAGCACATAGTCTCCCCTGGCATCGCTGTAGAGCAGTCCCTGGGCCGTGCCCAGCAGATAGAGGCCCGGCATGGGGGTCTCGTCCACCAGGTAGACCTGCACACCGAGGCGCTGCTCTATGGTCTGTTTCAACACATGGGGGTCCATCCCCGCGCTGGCCGCAAAAGCGCACAGCAGCATCATTCCCAGCAGTAAATATCGCATCAGCTCATTCACTTGGCATGATTGAAGGGTCTCATAAGGTAACCCAGACAATTCCCTCTCCCAAAGACCTTAATTCGTGATCGATTAATAACGTCCACAAGAAAAAATCACGGGATGACAGGTTGCCAATCGGGCTTGAGCCCCGCAAGCTAATCAGGACGACGGGAGACATCTTTAGTCATCCCTCTGTTTTGCTGATGTTTTATTATTCAAATCGACGTGCGCTCAGGTGGCACGTCGTCCATTTATAGGGGGAAAAATGAGTCTGATTCAAGAGTTCAAGGCCTTTGCATCCAGGGGCAATGTGATCGACATGGCTGTCGGTATCATCATAGGTGCCGCCTTTGGCAAGATTGTCTCCTCCTTCGTGGGAGACGTGATCATGCCCCCCATCGGGCTGATCCTGGGGGGCGTGGATTTCAGCGATCTCGCCGTGACCCTGAAGGCCGCCGAAGGGGATGCCCCTGCCGTGGTCATCGCCTACGGCAAGTTCATCCAGACCTGTATCGACTTCCTGATCATCTCCTTCGCCATCTTCATGGGGCTCAAGGCCATCAACACCCTGAAGAAGAAGCAGGAAGAGGAAGCCGCTGCCCCGGCCGGCCCCACCAAGGATCAGGAGCTGCTGACCGAGATCCGCGACTTGCTGAAATCCCAGCAGGGGAAATAACCGTTTCCTCCCTGTCGTGTGCTGAAAAAAACCGCCTTCGGGCGGTTTTTTGTTGCAAGGCAGGTGAGGCGATCAGGCTCTGGGGTGGTGCTGGCCGTGCAGTGCCTTGAGCCGCTCGTTGGCCACGTGGGTATAGATCTGGGTTGTGGAGAGATCCGCGTGGCCCAGCAGCATCTGCACCACTCGCAGATCGGCGCCGTGATTGAGCAGGTGGGTGGCGAAGGCATGACGCAGGGTGTGGGGAGAGAGTTCCCCCCTGATGCCAGCTCTCAGGGCATAGAGCTTGATGCGGTGCCAGAAGGTCTGGCGGGTCATCATCCGGGCCCGCTTGGAGGAGAACACCACGTCCGAGCTGGTGCCACCCAGCAGCAGGGTGCGCCCCTCCCGGTAGTAGCGCTCCAGCCAGTGCACCGCCTCCTCCCCCATGGGCACCAGGCGCTCCTTGTTGCCCTTGCCCACCACTCGCACCAGCCCCTGGCGCAGGCTGACGTGTTCGGCGGTCAGCCCCACCAGCTCGGACACCCGCAGCCCGGTGGCGTAGAGCAGCTCGAGCATTGCCTTGTCCCGCAGTTCCAGCGGGTCGTCCACCAGGGGCGCTTGCAGCAGCGCCTCCACCTCGGCTTCGCTCAGATCCGATGGCAGCTTTTTGGGGAGCTTTGGCCCCTCCAGCAGCACGGTGGGATCGTCGCTGCGCAGCTTCTCGCGATTGAGGTACTGGTAGAAGCGGCGCAGGGCCGAGAGGAAACGGGCCGTGCTGCTGGCCGCGAACTGATGGTCCACCCGCCAGGCGAGGTAGTGCTGGATGTCGTCCAGCCCCGCCAGCAGCAGGGAACCGCCTTGCTCATCGAGCCAGAGGGCAAATTTTTCCAGGTCGGTGCGATAGGAGCTGACCGTGTTGTCGGAGAGCCCCCGCTCCAGCCAGAGGGCGTCGAGAAACGGCTCGATCAGGGGATGGGATTCTGCTTTGCTCATGGTGCGCCGCGCTCAGGGAAACAGGTCGCCATTGTAACGTGCCGACCCACCCGGGCCGCAAGGCAAGGCTGCACATCCCCTCAGGCGGTGAAGAGCCCGGCGCAATCTGCTAGACTGGCGCCCTCCCCCCGGGCGCCGCTGTGCCGGTCACGCCCCTTGCCGACTGCGATCAAGAGAAGAGCGATGAAGATAGGTTTGTTTTATGGCTCCACCACCTGCTACACCGAGATGGCCGCCGAGAAGATCCGCGCCCTCATCGGCCCCGAGCTGGTCGATCTCCACAACATCAAGGATGTGCCCCTCGCCCGCATGCAGGAGTACGACATCCTGATCCTGGGCATCTCCACCTGGGACTTCGGCGAGCTGCAGGAGGACTGGGAATCTCGCTGGGAAGACATCGCCGACCTGCATCTGGAGGGACGCATCATCGCCCTGTTTGGCATGGGCGATCAGCTGGGCTATGGGGAGTGGTATCAGGATGCCCTCGGCCTGCTGCACAATCAGCTGGTCCCCAAGGGGGTCAAGCTGGTGGGCTACTGGCCCAACGAGGGGTACGAGTTTGACGCCTCCAAGGCGCTAATCGACGATGGCCGTCACTTCGTCGGGCTGGCCCTTGATGACGCCAACCAGTACGACCAGACCGAGTCCCGTATCGAGCAGTGGGTCGACCAGATCCTGAACGAGATCCACGAACTGCTCTGATCCTGATCGCCTGGATGTTCAACGACGCCAGCCAATGGACGACCAGATCGACCCCGCATCGAGCAGTGGGTCGACCAGATCCTGAGCGAGATCCACGAACTGCTCTGACCCTGATCGCCTGGATGTTCAACGACGCCGGCCAATGGACGACCAGACCGACCCCGTATCGAGCAGTGGGTCGACCAGATCCTGAGCGAGATCCACGAACTGCTCTGACCTTGATCGCCTGGATGTTCGACGACGCCAGCCAATGGACGACCAGACCGACCCCGTATCGAGCAGTGGGTCGACCTCATATCAAGCGATCGCCATGAGCGGCGCCAACCTCCCCTGCCGGTAACCTGCGCTCGGGCTGCCGGGCGCATAAATCGCACCGATTTTCTCGTTTGGTATCATCGGCTGACGCTATAGCGACTTTTTGCTTCTGGTCTGCAACAATGAGGTCGACACCCCATAACAACACAACGCCGGGTGTCGGAAGCAAACGGACAGACCAGAAAAGGATATTCTATGACTTCATTCTCCCTGTTGGCCCCCGCCATCGCCCGCGACGTGCTCGATCACGCGCTGGCGCTGGGTGCCGACTTCGCCGAGCTGTTTGTGGAGCGCAAGCGCCGCAGCCAGCTCAGCCTGCTCTCCAGCCAGATAGAGAACATCAGCGGTGGTCTCGACTTCGGTATCGGCGTTCGCCTGTGCTACGGCCACAAGGTGCTCTATGGCTACACCAATCTGGCCGATCGCAACGAGCTCTTGCGCATCGTTACCCTGCTGGCGGCCAAGGACAGGCGTGACCCCGTGGTCACCGCCACTGCCTTTGACTTCACCCGCCTGACCGACCGCAACCCCATCGCTCTGCCGCTATCGGCCGACAAGCTGCTGGAGCAGAAGATCGCCTATCTGCATGCCATGGACGCTGCGGCCCGCGCCGAGAGCGACAAGGTGAGCCAGTTCTCGGGCAACGTGCTCGGCTGGGAGCAGGAGGTGGAGATCTTCAACAGCGAAGGGGTGCAGGTGAGCGATCGCCGCCACTACAACCGCATCATGGCCCAGACCATCGCCCTGGACGGGGGCGAGCAGAGCGTAGGTTATGAAGCCCCCGGTGCCATGAAGGGATGGGAGCATGCCGAGAGCATCGATCCCCGCGAGCTGGCTCTCACCGCCACCCGCCAGGCACTGGTGAAGCTGGGAGCCGCCCCCTGCCCGAGCGGCAAGCTGCCGGTCATCATGGAGAGCGGCTTTGGCGGCGTCATCTTCCACGAGGCGTGCGGTCACCTGCTGGAGACCACCTCGGTGGCCAAGAAGGCATCCGTGTTCCACGACAAGATGGGCCAGCTCATCGCCAACCCCGCGGTCAGCGCGGTGGACGAGGGCTTGCAGGGCAACGCCTGGGGCTCCATCAACGTCGATGACGAGGGGATGGCGACCCAGCACACCCAGCTCATCAAGGACGGCGTGCTGACCGGCTTCCTGGTGGACAGAATGGGGGCCCTTCGCACCGGCTACGCCCGCACCGGTTCCGGGCGCCGGGAATCCTACAAGTTCGCCCCCGCCTCCCGCATGCGCAACACCTATATCGAACCGAGCAACTACAGCCTCGACGACATGCTGGCAACCGTGGAGCACGGCATCTATGCCAAGCGGATGGGGGGTGGCTCTGTGCAGCCCGGTACCGGCGAGTTCAACTTCAACGTGCAGGAGGCCTACCTCATCGAAGGGGGCAGGATCACCCGGCCCCTCAAGTCGGCCACCCTGATCGGCACCGGCCCGCAGGTATTGAAGGAGATCTCCATGGTGGGGCGCGATCTGGCCCTCTCCGCCGGCATGTGCGGCTCGGTCTCGGGATCCATTCCCGCCTCGGTCGGCCAGCCGCCTCTCAAGGTTGACAATATCCTGGTCGGAGGGAACGCCTGATGAGCCAGCTCGACATGAACCAACTGCTTGCCCGTCTGCTGGACCAGGTCGCCGATCTGGGTGCCGAGGCGGACGTCATCGCCAATCAGGAGAAGGCCTTCTCCCTCAAGGCCGACAAGGGCGAACTCAGTGAATACAAGGTCACCAGCAGCCAGCAGATCGGCATTCGCCTCATCAAGGAAGGCCGGGTCGGCATCGCCTATTCCGAGTCCCTCGACGCGTCGGCCCTGGACGCCATGGTGCAGGATGCGCTCGATGCGAGCCGCTTCGCCAAGGTGGACCCGGATCAGCGCATCACAGTGCAGCAGAGCAGGCTCATCACCGACTGCGCCGAGATACATCAGGCCGACACCACGGCGGTGGAAGAGAAGATTGCCCTGACCCTGCGCCTCGAGTCCGACATGCTGGCCCTGCCGGACGTGACCGGCGCCCCCTACAACGGCTTCTTCGAGGGGGAGAGCCGCCTCTGGCTTGCCAACAGCCAGGGCAGCCTCTGCGAACATCAGGAGTTCAGCGTCGGCTGCCACAGCTCCGCTCTCATCGAGCGGGAGGGCCGCCAGTCCATGCACTACCAGGGACAGTACGCACGGCGCTTCGACGAGTTGGAGAGCCAGCCTCTCATCCGCCAGATCCACGCCGTGGCCGATGGCCTGCTGATGGGTGAGGCGGTGCCGAGCGGTCGCTACAGCGTCATCTTCAGCACCCACTGCTTTGCCAGCCTGTTTGGCTGCTTCCAGTCCGCCCTGTCTGGCAAGTGGGCCCAGCAGGGGATCAACCCCTGGCGCGACAAGCTGGGCCAAAGCGTGGCTTCTCGCTGGCTTACCCTGGAGAGTCGTGCCTATATGCCGGGGGGCATGAAGATCAAGGCGTTTGACGGCGAAGGGGCCGCCACTTCGGATCTCCTGCTCATCGGCGAGGGGGAGCTCAAGACCCTGCTGCACAACAGCGCCACCGCCCGCCACTTCGGCGTGACGAGCAACGGTGCAGCCGCCCGCAGTGCCCGCAGTGCCCTGGACGTAGCCCCTCGTCACCTGGTGTTCGGGCTCGGCCCCCACGGCGAGGCCGAGGTACAAAACGGTGAGTACCTGGAGCTGGTCAAGCTGGACGGCCTGCACTCCGGGGCCGATGCGGTGAGCGGCGACTTCTCGTTCGGTGCCTCCGGCTTCCTCTGCCGAAATGGCGAGCGCGTGGCACCGGTACGCGGCATCACGGTGGCGGGCAACTTCTATCGTCTGCTCGGGGAGCTGGAAGCGGTCGGCAACCAGCTGCACCACGACGATGGCAAGGACTTCTATGCCCCGCTGATCCGCTTTGGCGGGCTCAGCATTGCCGGCAAATAAGAGGGGGAGCCTTACTCGGCTCTTCCCCCTTCAAGCGGCGCCATCAGGCGCCGCTTTTTTATCCATGGCGCCCCCCCGACAGCCACTTCTAACCTCAAAGAGCCACCGACCGCGTTGGCCGGGAACTCTGGAGAATACGACGATGGACAACACCCTGGTCTGGGCCGACATTCCGACACGGGATCTGGAACGCGCCATGGACTTCTACTCGGCCCTGCTCGATGTGCAGGTCACCCCCATCCAGGAAGAGACCATGCGCTTTGCCATGCTGCGCCACGACGGCAGCAACGCGGCGGCCTGTCTCGGCCCCATGGACAAATATCACCAGCCCGGCGGTGCCGGTCCCCTCATCTATCTCTCCCTCGGTGACAGGCTGCAGGAGGCGGAGCTGCTGGTCCCCCGGCTCGGCGGGCGGGTGCTGGAGCCTCTGCACAGCATCGGCAGCGGTCATGGCTCCCGGGTCATCATCGAAGATACCGAAGGCAACTGGCTGGCCCTCTATGCCCCACCAGCCAGCTGACGTCCGGATATGCAGAAACAACAACGGCGACCTGATGGTCGCCGTTGTTGTTTAACTGCACTTGCCGGCCATTACGCCTCTGGATTGAGGCGGGTCGGGATGCCGGTACGCTGTTCCAGCACCTGCTTGACCACGTTGGAATCGCTGTCAGCATGGGCGATGAAGCGGGTGGTAGCCGGGGTCATGGGCAGCGGCACGGAGGCGGTGGAGTTGAACTCTTCCTCGGTGCGCGACAGCGGCTCGTGCACTTCCATGTAGCGACCGCCATCCGGCTCGACCGTGGTCTTGACCGGCTGGTTGACGAACTGGACGCGGGTGCCGACCGGCACGTGATCGAACAGGTACTTGATGTCGTCGGCGCGCAGGCGCACGCAGCCGCTGCTCACCCGCAAACCGATGCCGAAGGTGGCGTTGGTGCCGTGGATGGCGTACAGGTTGCCGATGTAGAGCGCGTGCAGGCCCATGGGGTTGTCCGGGCCGGCCGGCCAGACCGCGGGCAGGGTCTTGCCCTGGGCGGCGTAGCGGCGACGGATATTCTCGGTCGGGGTCCAAGTCGGGTTGGCACGCTTGCGCTCAACCTTGGTGATCCAGTTCTCCGGGGTGTTGACCCCGAGCTGGCCGATGCCGATGGGCAGCACATGCACCACGTTCTTGCCCTTCGGGTAGTAGTAGAGACGCATCTCCGCCACGTTGATGACGATCCCTTCGCGGGGAGCGTTGGGCAGGATCAGCTGATGGGGAATGATCAGCGTGCTGCCCGCCTTGGGCAGGTAGGGGTCGACGCCCGGGTTGGCTTCCATGATGTTGGTCAGACCCAGCTGGAAGTCGGAGGCGATCTGCTCCAGCGGACGGTTGTCTGCGGGCACCACGTATTCCTGGTTCTCACCGATCAGGCGGCTGTTGGCTGCAGGCAGCTGGTATTCAACGGCGGCGGCCTGCTGGCTGACCAGCGCCAGCGTACATAAAAGAGCCGAAGCGGCAATGCGAAGGGGATTCATAAAATTCCTGTATGGTTTCCTGTTCCTGTGGGCCTTTGCCCTGCTCATCATCGGTCTCTTGTGGGCCCGTCACCGGGGACCAACAACCGAGCGCGCATTCTTTCCCGAGCAGGGCAAAATTTCAACTTGGAGATGGTCTTTTTCGCCGAAAAGATCCATTTCACAGCCAACTCAGGGGCATCTTTCACCCCTTGCACTCTAGCAACCCCAGTCTGAGCGTAAAATGAACATGGCGCAGGCATGCCAAGGCCGTCCCAAATTGCATGACGAGGCGGTCACGAGTACAATCTCGCACCCCGTATATCCGGAGTATCGAGTCACCTCCTGCTCCGATGTACCCCCATCGGATGGCCGTGCGTCGAAGACGGTCGCGCCACCGATGAACCCACACGACGCCATCAGGTGGCGCCGTCCTGATTTGCAATCAGAACGCAACATAACATACCGCCATAAATTCAGTCACTTACAACAATCTTCAAATTGATATCCATGGAACTATACACAATGCTAGTATGAGACTGCGTTGAGTATTAGGGGCTTCTCATGAGCGATTTGATCGATGTGTTGAGTAAATTTTCTGTACATGACTTGGCTAGGGAAGGTGCGAATAAGTCACCAAACATAAAAATGCGCCTTTGTAAGTATTTGAATTTAATAAACTAATTTTTTCAGTTTCGTTGTGGAGGGTGCTTATTCGCACCCTCCCTAACCTGGCCGAGATCGGTATTCTGATCTTGGGGATTTCAATGGCTGCGTTGTTGTTCCAGCTGATGGGGTTGTTCATCAACACACGCTCATCAATAGCCAAGTAATTTTCCCGTGTAAAAAAGGGCCTTCTGTTTCAGAAGGCCCTTTGTCATTTATGCAAACAGCAGTTGGGTCAGATAACCCATCATGACGGCCATCCCCAGTATTACGGTCAGGAACGCCACAATCATAGGTGTTCTGAACATCGACTTGAGCAGGATCACCTCGGTCAGGCTGGCCCCCGCACTACCGATAATCAGTGCCATCACCGCCCCCATGCCCATTCCTTTGCCCAGCAATACCGATGCCAGAGGGATAACGGCTTCTGCCCGGATATAGAGTGGAATACCCACAACTGCGCTGAATGGGATCGCCAGCGGGTTGTCTACCCCGGCGTGGGCCGCTATCCACTCGGCGGGGATGAAACCATAGATAAATGACCCTATCAGCACCCCCAGCAACAAGTAAGGCAGCACTTCTTTGAATTGTTGCCAGGCATCGATACGCGCTTTGGCGAAGGCCGTGGGAATGACTGGGGCCTGGGTCAGTGCCGCAGTGCCATCTGCGCAGCAAGAGACAGTTGGCGCGGCCTCATCGGGTTGCGCAGTACAGCAAGATGCCTGAGCTTTTAGCGGTTTGACGGACTTGATAGCATTGCTTGAGCAGCAGGCTGTTGCACTCACACTTGCAGGTTCTTGTGTAGTGGTGTCACAACCGGTGCCACAGCTGCTTTGCTTGGCCTCTTTGGGGTCAATGACATGACGCTCAAACCCCAGCATGTCCAGCAGCATACTCGCCAGTACAGAAACGCCTGCTGCAATCACGGCATACAGTACCGTCACTTTCCAGCCGAAAGTGGCCCACATCAAGCCGATGATGATCGGGTTGAGCAGCGGCGAGACAAACAGGAAGGTCAGGGTTGGCCCAAAACCGGCTTTGGCAGACAAGAGTCCGCGCAGCATAGGAATGGTTGAGCAACTGCAAAAAGGGGTCAATGCCCCCAGTACCGCAGAAATCAAATAGCCTCTGCCTTTTCGTGCCCCCAGCATGGCTTGAATCTTGGCGTCGGGTATCTTCTGGCGGATCAAGCTGACCCCGGCACTGATCACCAGGAACAGTACAGAGAGCTCAAAGGCCAGGAACAAAAACATCTGAGATGCATCTGTCAGCATGGTTAACCAATCATTCATCTTCATATCCTCTTTGATTTACTACATTTCCAGAATAATCGAACAATTGGGGTGGTCAAGATATTTCTGGTATTATCGAAATATGTTTCATCAAGGAGAGCGAGCTATGGAGTTGGAAGAGGTTGCCAAGGCATTGAAAGAGCTGGGTCATCCGACCCGTTTGTTCATTTTCAAGCATTTGGTCAAGGCGGGAGAACAGGGCCTGCCTGTCGGAGAGTTGCAAAAGCAGCTCGCCATTCCCGCATCGACCCTGAGCCACCACATTGCCGCACTGGTCTCGGTGGGTCTGGTCAAGCAGAACCGGGAGAGCCGTACTCTGCTGTGCGTCTCTCAATACGAAGTGCTGGAAGAGATCATCGCGTTTTTCCGTGAAGAGTGTTGTGTAAACAGCACCTGTACCTAAATAAATCAATGGCAAGGTCTGGGTGGGTTGATCATTTCAACTATTCTTGTATAGTTGTACTCATGAAATGAATGAAGAGGTTCAAATGAATAAAGATACAGCCACTAAAGTCTTCGAGTCTCTCGCATCCGGTATCCGCCTCGATGTATGGCGTCTGCTGGTCAAGGCAGGGCTGGAGGGTATGGTCGCTGGCCAGCTTGCCAGTGAACTGGATATCGCCCCGAACACTCTTTCATTCCATCTGAAAGCCATGCTGCATGCAGGCCTTGTCTCGGTGGAGCAAGAGGGCCGTTTCTTGCGTTACCGCGCCAATATTCCCCTGATGCTCGACTTGATCGGTTACCTCACCGAAGAGTGCTGCTATGGCAATCCAGAGCAGTGCTCGGATATGCGCAGCGCGGCCAATTGTACCCCTGAGGTGCTCCCCCCCGTTCATACCTGCACCAACAAGGAAAGTTGCTCATCATGAATATCTTGTTCCTATGCACAGGCAACTCTTGCCGTTCCATTCTGGCAGAGGCGACCTTTAACCACCTGGCTCCAACCGGTTGGCATGCCATGAGTGCCGGTAGTCAGCCAACCGGTGAGGTACATCCTCGTTCACTGGCGTTATTGACCCACGAAGGTATCGACATCAGCGGATTGCACAGCAAATCTTGGCATGAGCTGCCGGTGACGCCAGATGTTGTGATCAGTGTGTGTGGTAACGCGGCCAATGAAACCTGTCCTGTCTATTTGGGGCCTGTATTGCGAGCCCACTGGGGCGTAGATGATCCCGCTCATGTGACCGGCAGCGAGGAGCAGATAGCGCTCGCCTTTCACTGTGCATACTCGACGCTGAGAAAGCGTATCGAAGCCCTCTTGTCGCAGGATGTATCCCGTTTTTCCAATGATCGCGAGGGGCTGAAAGCAGCTCTGGATACGATTGCCACCGAGATTAAGTGAGGAAGAAATCATGAGACTGATACAGGTATTCGACCCTGCCCTGTGCTGCTCCAGCGGTGTATGTGGCGCAGATGTTGACCAAAATCTGGTGATCTTTGCTGGTGATGCCGAGTGGCTCAAGCAGCAGGGTGGCTCTTTATACCGATTCAACCTGGCACAACAGCCTCTGGTCTTCGCTGAAACCCCGGCAGTATCTTCCTTCTTGGAACTGACAGGGGAAGAAGGATTACCGGTGACGCTGGTTGATGGTCAGGTGGTACTCACTGGTCGTTATCCCAGCCGCGCTGAGCTGATCCGCTATGCAGGACTGGAGTTGCCGAAAGCACCAGAAAGCGATGGTGCCGACGTTGAACAGCCAGAAGCTGAGTCCAACAAAGCCGGGGCCATCAAAGGGATCGTCAAGAGTGGATGCTGCTCCGGTAGCAGTGGTTGCTGCTAAGCACCATCGTGTGGTTGGAAAGATCTCTGTTTGCTTTATGGCCTCGTTCTTCCTGATAGGAGTCTCTCATGTCCCCGTTTCTGAACTACTCGTTTCTCAATGATTCGCCCCCATTTCTCTTCTTCACCGGTAAAGGTGGGGTGGGTAAAACATCGCTGGCCTGTGCCAGTGCGGTTGCCTTGTGTGACAGTGGCAAACGGGTACTGCTGGTCAGCACGGATCCGGCTTCAAACGTAGGCCAAGTGTTCGACACCCAGATAGGGAACCAGATCACCAGGATCCCGCAAGTCGATGGGTTATCAGCACTGGAGATTGACCCGCAAGCCGCCGCGCAAGCCTATCGCGAACGTATCGTTGGCCCAGTGCGCGGCAAGCTGCCCGAAAGCGTGGTACGCAGTATTGAAGAACAGCTCTCCGGTGCCTGCACCACAGAGATCGCCGCCTTTGACGAGTTCACTGCGCTCTTGACCGACAGCAGCCTGGTGGGGGAATACGACCACATCGTGTTCGATACGGCACCGACCGGTCACACCATCCGTCTGTTGCAATTGCCGGGGGCATGGAGCGAGTTTCTGGAGCAGGGCAAAGGCGATGCTTCCTGTCTGGGGCCATTGGCTGGACTGGAAAAGCAGCGCAGCCAATATGCTGAGGCCGTTGCAGCACTCTCTGATGCCGGGAAAACACGGCTGATCCTGGTCGCCCGCGCGCAAGCCTCGACCCTGCGGGAAGTGGCACGTACCCATGACGAACTGGCGACCATCGGTCTTGCCAATCAGCAACTGGTTATCAATGGCATCTTCCCGCAAAGCGAGCTGGTTGATGATCCCTTGGCAACAGCCGTATGGCAACGTGAGCAGCAGGCTATGGCTGATATGCCAGCGCTGCTGGCAAGTTTGCCACAAGACAGAGTGCCGCTGTTAGCGACCAATCTGGTGGGCGTGGACAGCCTGCGCCAGTTACTGGGTGCAGCATCGGTCACTGGGACTTATGAGGTTGAGAGCGCAACCACTGAACCACACCCCGGATTGAAGCAACTGGTCGATGAGCTGGCCAGCGATGGCCACGGGCTCATCATGCTGATGGGCAAGGGCGGTGTGGGTAAAACTACCCTGGCTGCGGCAGTGGCGGTGGAGCTTGCTAGTCGAGGCCTGCCGGTTCACCTGACCACCTCAGATCCCGCCGCCCATTTGGGGGAGACACTGGCAGGGGCACTGCCCAGCCTGGAGGTCAGCCGTATCGATCCCCACGCCGAGACCGAGCGTTACCGTGCTCAGGTGCTGGCTACCAAGGGGGCGAGTCTGGATGCCCAGGGTCGCGCACTGCTGGAAGAAGATTTGCGTTCCCCCTGCACCGAAGAGATTGCCGTGTTTCAGGCCTTCTCGCGGATCATTCGCGAGGCTGGCAAGCGCTTCGTGGTGATGGATACGGCGCCCACTGGCCATACCCTCTTGCTGCTTGATGCGACTGGTGCCTATCACAGAGAGATCGCCCGTCAGATGGGTGGCAAAGGGCTGCACTTCACCACCCCCATGATGCAGCTGCAAGACCCGAAACAGACCAAGGTGATGATCGTCACCCTGCCCGAGCCCACCCCGGTACAGGAGGCGGCCAACTTACAAGCTGACCTGCGCCGCGCCGGTATCGAGCCATGGGCCTGGGTAGTCAATCACATGTTGGCCCCGGCCAGTGTCACCTCGCCACTGCTGGCCCAGCGAGCGTATCGCCAGCAGCCCCATATCGAAGCGGTCAAGCAGGAGCATGCCAAGCGTTATGCCGTGGTGCCCTTGCAAGCTGTCGAGCCGGTGGGCGTGAAAGCGCTGCAAGATTTATGTCACCCCATCTACAAGGAGATGTGAGATGCAACGTCCGTTCAATGTGCTCTTCCTT
This sequence comes from Aeromonas sp. QDB56, assembly GCF_027705505.1. Classification (NCBI taxonomy): domain Bacteria; kingdom Pseudomonadati; phylum Pseudomonadota; class Gammaproteobacteria; order Aeromonadales; family Aeromonadaceae; genus Aeromonas; species Aeromonas sp. QDB56. Next base: position 6,526 of record NZ_JAPDBZ010000050.1, on the reverse strand, counting down.
TGCACCGGCAATTCGGCCCGCAGCATCATGGCGGAGGCGCTACTCAACCGGCTCGGTCAGGGCAACTTCAAGGCGTTTAGTGCTGGCGTCTCCCCGAAAGGGGAGATACACCCACTGACCCTTGAATTGCTGGCGCAACACAATCTGGACACCAGCACCCTGCGCAGTAAAGGCTGGGAAGAATTTGCCCACCCAGATGCCCCCAAGATGGATTTTATCCTGACGGTATGTGACCAGGCGGCAGGCGAGCAGTGCCCGGCATGGCCGGGGCAGCCCATCACCGGCCATTGGGGCTTTAGTGACCCGGCTGCCGTGACAGAGAGTGATGCGGCGCAATGGGCGGCGTTCAACAAGGCTTATCACGAAATCGGCAACCGACTGCGGATCTTTCTGAGCCTGCCACTGAACAAACTGGATCGCATCTCGCTGCAACAAGCGATGCGTACCATCAACCTATCTTCACCCACCTAACGTTCTCAATGAGACATGGAGTCGCTGTTTATCATGCACCCGTTTGACATCCTGAACCTGGATAATGGCGCCCGCCTTATCTTCACCCCCTGCCCTGGCACCAAGGAGGCTTCCTTGCAAGCCTCCCTCAAGACCCTGCAAGCCGCAGGGGCAGATGCGGTGGTCACCATGATGCCCGATGCCGAGCTTAGCGAATTCAAGGCCGATAGCTTGCCCGCAGAGTGCGCCGCGTTGGGGCTGGCCTGGTTCCAGCTGCCGGTAGAGGACGATTGTGCCCCCGAAGCGCCCTTTGCCGCTGCCTTTGCCAACCACAAGGCAGATCTGCTGGCGCGTCTGGCGGCGGGTCAGACCCTGGCCATTCATTGCCGTGGCGGCTCGGGTCGTACCGGGCTGATGGCGGCCATCTTGCTGCTGGAGGCGGGCTACGCCCCCACACAGGTCAAGTCGCTTGTGCAAGGGCTGCGCCCTAAGGCGCTGACCCTGGCGCCCCACGTTCACTACCTCAATACCCACTACTCATTCGCCGGTTAAGGAAAACAGCATGACTATCAAAGTTGGTATCAACGGTTTTGGCCGCATGGGCCGTCTCTCATTTCGCGCCGCCTTCGACTGGGCGGATGTGGAGTTTGTGCGCATCAATGACCCGGCTGGCGATGCCGCCTCTCTGGCACACCTCATCACCTTCGATTCAGTCCATGGCCGCTGGCATCATGAAGCCAGCAGCGATGGGGACGAGATGGTGATCGGTAACCATCGCATCCTCTGCACTCGCAACAAAGAGATCGGTCAGACTGACTGGTCTGATTGTGATGTGGTGATCGAGGCTTCCGGCAAGATGAAAACCAAGGCCCTGCTCAATGCTTATCTAGCGCAAGGGGTGAAGCGTGTTGTGGTGACAGCTCCGGTCAAGGAAGAAGGTGTCCTGAACGTCGTCATGGGAGTCAACCACCACCTCTACGACAAGGCGCAGCATCCCATAGTGACGGCTGCCTCCTGTACCACCAACTGCCTGGCGCCAGTGGTGAAGGTGATCCATGAGCAGCTCGGCATCAAGCACGGCTCCATGACCACCATTCATGACATCACCAACACCCAGACCATTCTGGATGCCCCCCATGCTGACCTGCGCCGTGCCCGCGCCTGCGGCCTGAGCCTGATCCCCACCACCACGGGTTCTGCCACCGCCATCACCCATATCTTCCCCGAGCTCAAGGGCAAGCTGAACGGTCATGCGGTGCGGGTGCCGCTCGCCAACGCCTCCCTCACCGACTGCGTGTTCGAGGTGAACCGCCCTACTACCGAAGCCGAAGTCAATGACTTGCTCAAGGCTGCCGCTATGAGTGAGCTCAAGGGGATCATGGGCTATGAAGAGCGCCCCTTGGTGTCGGTGGATTACAAGACGGATCCGCGCTCCTGCACCATAGATGCACTCTCCACCATGGTGGTCAACGACACCCAGGTGAAGATTTACGCTTGGTATGACAACGAGTGGGGCTATGCCAACCGCACCGCCGAGCTGATGCGCATGGTCGGTCAAATGGACAAGGCGCAAGGATAACCCCGCCATGGAACTGACCCGACTCTCCCCCGAGATCCGCCAGTATCTGCTGGTGACCGGCAACTACTGGGCCTTCACCCTGACCGATGGCGCTCTGCGCATGTTGGTGGTGCTCTACTTCCATGGGCTCGGTTACAGCCCGCTGGCCATCGCCTCCCTGTTTCTCTTTTACGAGATCTTCGGGGTGGTGACCAATCTGGTGGGGGGCTGGCTCGGGGCTCGCCTTGGGCTCAACCGCACCATGAACATAGGGCTGGCCCTCCAGGTGCTGGCACTGGGCATGTTGCTGGTGCCACCGCTCTGGCTGACGGTGCCCTGGGTGATGGGGGCGCAGGCGCTTTCGGGGATAGCCAAAGACCTCAACAAGATGAGCGCCAAAAGCTCCATCAAGTTGCTGGTGCCGGGGGAGGCCCAGGGTCAGCTCTACAAGTGGGTGGCACTCCTCACCGGCTCGAAGAATGCCCTGAAAGGGATGGGCTTTTTCCTCGGTGGCGCCCTGTTGACCCTGCTCGGGTTTCAGGGGGCCGTGCTGGTTATGGCCCTGGCGTTGGCGCTGGTGTGGTGCGTCAGCATGCTGACCCTGAAACGGGATCTCGGCAAAGCCAAGAACAAGCCCAAGTTCAGCGAAATCTTCTCCAAGAGCCGCGCCATCAATTACCTGTCGGCGGCCCGTCTGTTCCTGTTTGGTGCCCGTGATGTCTGGTTTGTGGTGGCGTTGCCTGTCTACCTCGCCTCCAGCTTTGGCTGGGATCACTGGTATGTGGGGGGATTCCTGGCGCTCTGGATCATTGCTTATGGCGTGGTTCAGACCCAGGCGCCCCGCTTTACCGGCAAGCGAGAGGGACGTGTACCCGATGACAAGGCTGCGATGCGTTGGGCGCTAGTGTTGGCACTGACCCCGGCCCTGATTGCCCTGGCGCTCCACTATGAGGTGCATCCGGCCATCAGCCTGGTGGGCGGCTTGATGGTGTTTGGCGCTCTGTTTGCCATCAACTCCTCCCTGCACAGCTACCTCATCGTCAGCTATGCCGGTGCAGATGGGGTATCGCTCGATGTGGGCTTCTACTACATGGCCAATGCCCTGGGGCGCCTGCTAGGCACCCTGCTCTCCGGGCTGGTGTTCCAGCTCTATGGTCTCGAGGCCTGCCTCTGGATCTCCACCCTCTTTATCCTGCTGGCGGCGTTTATCTCCATTGGTTTGCCACGCCATCAGCCTTCCACTTCATCCAACCCTCATGGAGTCTCGTGATGAGTACAACAGCCTGCTGCGATCTGCCCGTCAGCAAAAAAATGAGTTTTCTCGATCGCAATCTCACCCTCTGGATCTTCGTCGCCATGGCCATCGGGGTGGGAATTGGTTACCTGTTCCCCCAGGTGGCTCAGTGGAACGAGGCGGTGTCGGTCGGCACCACCAATATCCCGCTGGCCATAGGCCTCATCCTGATGATGTATCCGCCGCTCGCCAAGGTGAACTACGGCACCATGGGCGCCATGACACGCGACCGTCAGGCGATTACCCTCTCATTGGTAATGAACTGGTTGGTTGGCCCCACCCTGATGTTCGTCATCGCCCTGACATTCTTGCATGATTACCCCGACTACATGGTTGGTCTTATCTTGATTGGCCTGGCTCGTTGTATCGCCATGGTGTTGGTGTGGAACGATCTCGGTGGTGGCAACAAGGAATACGGCGCAGGCCTGGTGGCGCTCAACAGCGGTTTCCAGATCCTCACCTACAGCTTTATGGCCTGGCTGTTCATTACAGTGCTGCCCCCGCTGTTTGGTTTGCAGGGTTTCGCGGTGGATATCACCATGCTGGATATCGCAGAAAGCGTACTGATCTATCTTGGCATTCCCTTCCTGGCAGGTTTTCTGAGCCGTCATTACCTGGTCAAGGCCAAGGGGGAGAAGTGGTACACCGAGCGCTTCATCCCGGCCATTTCCCCCATTACCTTGATCGCCTTGCTGGCCACTATCGTGCTGATGTTCAGCCTCAAGGGCGAGATGATCGTTGAGCTGCCGATGGATGTACTGCGGGTTGCTGTGCCTCTGGTGGTATATTTCGTGCTGATGTTCTTCACCAGCTTCCTGGTGGGCAAGAAGCTGGGTATTCCCTATGACAAGAACGCCTCCATCGCCTTTACTGCGACCGGCAACAACTTCGAGCTGGCCATCGCGGTCTCCATCGCGGTATTCGGCCTGAACTCGGATCAGGCCTTCGCCGGTGTGATAGGCCCGCTGGTTGAAGTGCCCGTGCTGATCGCCCTGGTCAACGTGGCCCTGCGCATGAAGCGCAACTATGGCAAAGCGGAGGTGCAAGCATGAGTGACCCCAAGATCACCATTTACCACAACCCGGCCTGTGGCACCTCTCGCAATACGCTGGCACTTATCCGCAACTCAGGGGTTGAGCCGACCGTCATCCACTATCTGGAGACGCCGCCGAGCCGCGAGATCCTGGTCGCGCTTATTGCCGCCATGGGGATATCGGTGCGCGACCTGTTGCGCAAAAACGTGCCGCCTTTTGAGGCGCTTGGACTGGCCGAGGAGAGATTCAGCGACGACCAGCTGATCGATGCCATGCTGGCTCATCCCATCCTGATCAACCGTCCCATCGTGGTGACCCCGCTTGGCACCAAGCTGTGCCGTCCGTCAGAGGCGGTGTTGGATATCCTGCCGAGCCCTCAGCAAGGGGCCTTTACCAAGGAGGATGGGGAGCAGGTGGTGGATGCCCAAGGAAAACGCATCAAGTGACCCAGCCAACCGGTGCGCCGCCTTGCCTGATGACGGCATGGCAACAGCATGAACATGAGATCTATGGGTGGCTACTCAAGCAATCTGGCAGCCCGATGGATGCAGATGATCTGCTACAAGAGACCTTCTTGCGAGCAATCCGCCAGCAGGGCAAGTTCTGCGCCATCGAGAATGCCAGGGCTTGGCTGTTTGAAGTCGCCAGACATCTGGTGATTGATAGAAGCCGGCGACAACGCCCGATGTTTCAACTACATGACGAGCTGGCAATGCAGCAGAGTGAGCTTGATGCGGTCGATTCATTGGCTGGCTGCTTGCCTAGAGTGCTGGAGAGGCTGGCCCAGGCTGACCGGGATATTCTCAAGCGCTGCGATTTGGAAGGCGTGAAGCAGGCGGATTATGCCGCCCAATACGGTCTGACCCTCACCGCCACCAAGTCGCGTTTATTGCGAGCCAGGCAACGCTTGCGTCAGCAGCTCTCTCTGGACTGTCAGGTCAGGCTGGATGAGACGGGTCGGGTGTGTTGCTTCACTCCGGCTGCGAAGTAAGCCATGACCCATGTTCAGTAAAAAGGCCAAGGTTTTCACCTTGGCCTTTTCTTTATTTGTTCTTGGCTTCGGACAGGTACTCATCCAAGGTTTCTTGGTTGGCTGCTTTAATGGTCATGCCATTGGGGCCTGCCCCGATATTGCTGAACTGTTTTGCCGGTTCGCCATGTTGCTTGAACTCTTCCAGCTCTGGCGAGCCTTCTTTAAAGACCCATAGCCGCCCATCTTCCACTTCGGTGACAAAACCGGGCAGGTTGAATTCGCTCGCAAAGGCGGCGGTGCTAAGCAGACTAAAGCCCAGCAGGGCGGCGGAAGCGACGATTTTTTTCATGTTCATCTATCCATGTTGATTGATTAATTCTTATTAATCATCGCTGGGAAGTATGACGAGAATATGACAATACCTGAGTCAGGTTGACGTGGTTCAGAAAATTGAAGTGCATCCTTTTCGCTGCTTGCGCGTCTTCCTCGTGACGTGCTGCGCTCGTCTGATGAGGATATGAAGATCGCTGTTCGATATGAGGGCTGGGCAACCACGCCTTGAGGTTCGTGAGTCAATAATCAGGATCGTATGATGAGTTCTTTCGACATCCAGAAAGCCAAAGATGATGCAGTCGAGTGGGCATTAACCCACGGTGTAGCCTTTAAAGAGTCGCTGTATTCTGCTGTGCATACCCCATTTACCCTGGCGCCGACACCGATCAGCCAACGGGACTACCAGCATTTGAAAAGTGCGGCACAGACCTTAAGCAAACTGATTTATGCCGTCTCAGAGGATCATGGCTTTTTACATGATGCCATTCATCCCATTACGGCGGGCGATCCCTTCTTTTCAGCCCTGCTCAGCATGCACCAACAGATACACTCATCAGCCACCAAGCCACCCCGGCTGCCATTACTCATCATGCGCAGCGACTTTATGGACGTAACGGTTCACCCAGACCAGTTGACAGGTAAAAAATGAGACGATCGTCCGGTGATCCACTATTGCCTCTTGCGTGATCCTGTCAGCTTGGCACCATCAGGGGCATGAGCACATCCATGACCCCACCGGCCGCTTCGCCGCTGACCCTTGAGCAGGCTAATGAACTTATTCAGAAGCTGATGGCGCGCATCGCCGAGCTAGAAGACCGACTCAACCAGCACAGCGGCAATTCCTCCAAGCCTCCTTCCAGTGATGGGCCAGGCTCACCACCACC
>NZ_JAPDBZ010000049.1:0-26162 GCF_027705505.1 Aeromonas sp. QDB56 | reverse complement strand
GGTATTAGCTGGTCAAGGATGGCGATCATACCTCAGAAGCCGCGCCACACCTCGCTCATACGAGGGGATGGTTAAGGTCTACCATCACATTCGTAAAGAATTCGAAAATCTTGCCAGGACCAGGCAGAAAATGGTCGTGACGACCAGACGAAGGAAAAAGACAAATAATGGAACAAGAGAGAGACTGAGCGCTTAAATATCAGACTAATATAGCAGGCCTATAACGGACTTATTCGTCGCCATATAACGGCCCCATCGTCAGCCCACTTCCCGATATTGTGTCTGTGCCCGGACTCTGGCTTGCATCCGGTTATTCATCACCTTGATCACTGCAAAGCGCGGCAGCGTCTTGCTGTTGGTCAGCACCAGTTCGTCGGTCAGGTTCAGGCAAACGCTCGCCTGATCGCCGGCTTCGATGACCATGAATTCCCCCCGACCGTGGGGAGTATCCATCCACACCAGGGATCCCATCTCTGGAATAACATGAGCCTGCTGTTCATGAAAGAACCAGCTTTGCGGCATCAGGGGTTTATAAAAACGGCTGACGGCGATGGCATTGAGGACCAGCTGGACCTGGTGGGGCGTACTCCAGTCGAGTTCAGCGGCCTTGTCCATCAACTGGTAATAGAGGGCGGCATCATCCACACAAAAAGGCTGGGTGGTGAAAGAACAGGGAACAAGTTGTCGACCTTTATATTCGGTGGCAAATATCATGCGATCGGACAAATCCAGCATCAGGCGATCATCCTGAGCGTCATAATGCCACTGCCAATTGTCATTGGGTTGAATACACATGGTGGTGCCCTTATCTAAGCCGTCCCTCGACTTTATTCCATGTCGAGAATTTGAGCAACGTTAAATAAGGGCAACCGGTTATTTTTTAAATATGGGTAACGATCTCTTTGACCAGACTCGGCCCTTTATAAATAAAGCCGCTGTAAATCTGGACAAGACTGGCACCCGCTGCCAGTTTTTCCCGAGCCGCCATGGCGCTGTCGATACCACCCACACCGATAATGGGCAGGGCGCCGTCGAGGGCCTTGGCCAGGTGGCGGATCACCTCGGTGCTCTTGTGCTGGAGCGGACGACCGCTGAGCCCGCCAGCCTCTGCGGCATGGGGCATGTCATATATCATCTCCCGCTCCAGAGTGGTATTGGTGGCGATGACACCGTCAATACGGTTCTTGATCAAAGAGGCGGCTACCTGATCTATTTCATCGAGTGACAGATCCGGGGCAATTTTCACGGCCAGCGGCACATACTTCTTATATTTCTCGGCCAGCTCCTGTTGACGCTGTTTCAATGCGGCCAGCAGTTCATCCAGTGCATCGCCATATTGCAATTGACGCAGACCCGGGGTGTTTGGCGAGGAAATATTGACCGCAATATAACCGGCGTGGTCATACACCTTGTCCATGCAGAGAAGGTAATCATCCTTGCCCTGCTCGATGGGGGTGTCCTTGTTCTTGCCGATATTGATGCCGATCACCCCCTGATATCTGGCCTCTTTCACCTTGGCCACTAGGTGATCGACTCCCTTGTTGTTGAATCCCATGCGATTGATGATCCCCTCGGCCGGGATCACCCGGAAGAGACGAGGCTTGTCATTGCCGCTCTGGGGTCTGGGGGTCACGGTACCGACCTCGATGAAACCGAACCCCATGGCGCCGAAGGCATCTATGCACTCCCCGTCTTTATCCAGACCGGCGGCCAACCCCACCGGATTGGCAAAATTAAGCCCCATGACGGTGACGGGGCGTTTGGGCAGAGAGTGGCGGAAGAAACAATCAAGCGGGGTACCAAGAAGGCGGGGCAAATATTTGATGGAGAGATCGTGAGCCTGCTCCGGATTGAGTTTGAACAGGAAATGCCTGGCGAGTGGGTACAGCATGCTTGCTCCTTAAAAAAAGCCCCGGCAACTGGCCGGGGCTTTTGGGGTTATGCCGAGGTTCGGCAATTCAACTGGAGCAGGTTCAACTCTCGCAAGGCCACCGAGAACTTGGCGAACTCGTGCGTGCTCGTGGTCTTGAAGTCGGCCAACATGTGGGTCCAACGGGACAAGAGTTGCTCATGCTCCGAAATCCAGTCGGCCATTATGGTAGCGCATTCCCCCTGCTCTTTGCACCCTTCCAGTACCACGGAGGTGAGGCTGCGTTGCTGCCAGTCCAGATCTTCGCGGAAGGAGGCCCGCGCCATCGCCTGCCAGTGGTTGCCCACCGGCTGATGGTTGATCTGTTCGAGGAACCAGTGCAGATCCAGCTTGGCGCCCAGGCGGTAGTAGACGTTGGCAACCCGCAGGATGTCGGTCTTGTGCTCCGCAGCAATCTGCGCCAGATCCAGGCAGGAGAAGAGGCTGCTCATGTGGGCCACGCGACGGGCGATGGCCTCCGGCACCTGTTTCTCCACCAGGGCGGCGACCGCCTGGCTGTGTTCGGCCACTTCGCTTTCGTCCATTACCTCATAAAGGTGCTGACTCAGGGTCTCGAAGGCCGGGCGGAAGAAGGCGATGTTCTCGCCGATGCTCCAGCTGCGGTTGCGGGCGCGCAGGAACCAGCGGGTGGCGCGGCGTACGATGCGGCGGCTGTAGAACATCAGCTCGAGCTGGGTCTGGGCATCCACCCCGTTGTCACACCCTTCGATGTCACGCCACAGGGCGCCGAGGCCGAACACTTCCCGGGCCATGGCGAAGCAGCAGGCCACTTCCGCCACCGAGGCACCGGTCTCGTCCTTCATCCGGCTGGCGAAGTTGAGCCCCATGTCGTTGACCAGCATGTTGGCCACCCGGGTCGCGATGATCTCGCCTCGTAGCGGGTGCTGGGCCAGGGCAGCGCCAAATTGCTGCTGCAACTGGGTCGGGAAGCTGGTGACCAGCATGTTGGCGAGGAAGGGCTCCTCGGTCACTTCCGGGCAGTTGAGCTGCTCTTTGAGCACCATCTTGCCATAAGCCACCAGCACCGCCAGCTCGGGTCGGGTCAGCCCCTGCCCTGCCGCCATCCGCTCGGAGAGCTCCTCGTCGGAGGGGAGGAACTCGAGTGCCCGGTCCAGCTTGCCTTCCCGCTCCAGCCCCTGGATGAAGCGCTGCTGCTCTTTCAGCTGCTCGGCACCACGGAAGGCGGTCACCGAGATGGACTGTGACTGGCGATAGGCGTTGGTGATGACCACCTGGGCCACCGCATCCGTCATCTCGTAGAGCATCTGGTTGCGCTGCTTGAGGGTCAGGTCACCGGCCGCCACCAATTGGTTCAGCAGGATCTTGATGTTGACCTCGTTGTCGGAGCAATCCACCCCGCCCACGTTGTCGGTGAAGTCGGTGTTGATGCGACCACCCTGACTTGCATACTCCACCCGGCCAAGCTGGGTGAAGCCAAGATTGCCACCCTCGCCCACGATGCGGGCACGCAGGTCACGACCATTGACCCGCAGCACGTCGTTGCTGCGATCCCCGACGTCGGCGTCGCTCTCGCGGGCGCTCTTCACATAGGTGCCGATGCCGCCGTTCCAGAGCAGGTCGACGTTCAGGCAGAGCAGCGCCTTGATCAGCTCGTTCGGGGCCATGCCGCTCTTGTCGGTGCCGAGCAGGGTCTGCATTTCCGGACTCAGCTTGATGGACTTGGCAGAGCGCAGGAAGATGCCGCCCCCCTTGGAGATGAGCTCACGGTTGTAGTCATCCCAGCTGGAGCCGGGCAGCTCGAACAGGCGCTTGCGCTCGACGAAGCTCCTGGCCGCATCCGGGGTCGGGTCGACGAAGATGTGCATGTGGTTGAAGGCGCCCACCAGCTGGATGTGCTCGGAGAGCAGCATGCCGTTGCCGAACACGTCGCCGGCCATGTCGCCTATCCCCACGCAGGTGAAGTCGGTGGTCTGGCAGTTGATGCCAATCTCACGGAAGTGGCGCTTGACCGATTCCCAGGCGCCGCGGGCGGTGATGCCCATCTTCTTGTGGTCATAGCCCACCGAGCCGCCGGAGGCAAACGCATCGCCGAGCCAGTGGCCGTATTCGAGGCTTATCTCGTTGGCGATGTCGGAGAAGGTCGCGGTGCCTTTGTCGGCCGCCACTACCAGGTAATAATCATCCTCGTCGTGACGCACCACGGATTTGGGCGGGATCACCTCGCCGCCGATGATGTTGTCGGTCACGTCGAGCAGACCGCGGATGAACAGACGGTAGCAGGCCTTGCCCTCCTCATGGATGACGGCACGGGGGGCGCCTGCCGGCATCTGCTTGCAATAGAAGCCGCCCTTGGCGCCCACCGGCACGATAACGGTGTTCTTCACCTGCTGGGCTTTCACCAGACCCAGCACTTCGGTGCGGAAGTCCTCCTTGCGATCGGACCAGCGCAGGCCGCCACGGGCCACCTTGCCCCAGCGCAGGTGTACCCCTTCCACTCGCGGGGAGTAGACGAAGATCTCGAACTTCGGCAGCGGCAGCGGCATGTCGGTGATGCTGGAGGGGGCCAGCTTGAAGGAGATGTAGGGCTTGATGTTGCCCGCCTTGTCCAGCTGGTAGTAGTTGGTGCGCAGGGTGGCGTCGATCATCTCCACATAACGGCGAATGATGCGATCGTCATCCAGGTTGGCGACCTGATCCAGCTTGGCCGCAAGCTCCTCGTGCAGCTTGGCCTGCACCTTGGCATCCTGCTTGATGGCCGGATCCAGGCGCTGTTCGAACAGAGTGAACAGCAGTTGGGCGATGTCCGGATAACGGGTCAGGGTCTCCTCGATATAGGACTGGCTGAAGGAGACGCCGGTCTGGCGCATGTATTTGGCATAGGCCCGCAGCACGGATACCTGACGACCGGTGAGGCCGGCACCCAGCACCAGACGGTTGAAGCCGTCATCTTCCAGGGTCTTGCTCCAGATGGCGGCGAAGGCCTGCTGGAAGCGCTGCTGGCTCTGCTCCAGATCGAACGGTTGCTCACCGCGCAGCAGCATGGAGAAATCGAGGATCCAGAACACCTCGCCGGTGGGGGTCCGTACCTGATACGGGGTCTCGCCGATGACGCGCAGCCCCATGTTTTCCAGCATGGGCAGGACGTCGGAGAGGTGGATGGGTTCGCTTCGGTGGAACAGCTTGAGGCGTACCCGGCGATCGTTCTCCTCCTCCTGGGCGCGGTAGAACAGCATGCCAAGCGGCTCGGCCTCGCTCAATCCATCCAGGGCCATGATGTCCGCGACGGCAGAGCCCGGCAGCACATCTTCCTTGTAGGCACGGGGGAAGGCGGTGCTGAAACGGCGGCGCAGCTCGTTACCGCGGGCCTCGCCATAGTGGGAAAGCAGCACGGAATCCAGGCGGTCATCCCAGCTGCGGGCCGCTTCAATCAGGTTGTTCTGTACTTCGTTCACATCCACATCCACGTTGTTGTTGTTGACCCGCACTATGTAGTGGGTCCGTGCCAGCACGCCCTCGGTGAAGTAGACGTTGAACTCCACATCGATGCTGCTGCCAAAATATTTCTGCAAAATCTGCTGGGTCTTGACTCGCAGCGCCGTGTTGTAGCGCTCCTTGGTGACATAGACCATGCAGGAGAAGAAGCGGCCGTAGACATCGCGGCGCACGAACAGGCGCAGCATGTCCCGCTCCTGCATCTCCAGCACCCCGAGACCGGTGGCCAGCAGCTCCTCTTCACGGGCCTGGATCAGCTCGTCGCGCGGGTAGGTTTCCAGCACGTTCAGCAGCGCTTTGTAGGCATGAGAGCCCGATTCAAAGCCGGAGGCGGCCATGATGCGCTCGAGGCGGTGGCTGATGAGGGGGATCTGGGTCGCACTGGTGTTGTAGATGGAGGAGGCATACAGGCCGATGAAGCGATCCTCTCCCACCACCTTGCCGTGCTCGTCGAAACGCTTGATGCCGATGTAGTCCACATAGGCCGGACGATGCACCCGGGACTTGCTGTTGGACTTGGTGAGGATCAGCAAGTCGGAACTGAGGGCCGCGTGACGGGCGCTGGCGGGCATGGTGCCGAGGCGCTGGCCTTCGTCCTTGATGGAGTTCTTCATCAGCCCCAGGCTGGACTCGGGCTGCGGCAGGATCTCGTGATCCCCCTCCACCGCCTTGACGTCGTAGCGACGATAACCCATCAGGGTGAAGTTGTGGGCGGCCACCCATTTGAGGAAGGCGACGCAGGAGTCCACCTCGGCCTGGCTGACCGGGTTCTTGCGTTTGGGCAGCTCCTCGATGATCTCGTTCAGGCGCGCCAGCATGGGCTGCCAGTCTCCCACCGCCAGGGCCACTTCCCGCGCCACCGAGTTGAGCTCGGCAGTCAGGGCGTCCATCTCCTCTTCACCGGTCAGGTGATCGATTTCGATGAGGAAGGCTGTTTCCACCGAGGTCTGCTCTGCGGTGTTGTCCAGTTCCAGGATGGCGCCAATCTTGCCGCCTTCGCTGCGGATCAGGTGCAGCGGCTGGTGCAGCATCATGTGGGCGGTGATGTTGAGACGCTTGAGGGCCATGCGGATGGAGTCCACCAGGAAGGGGGAATCCTGCAGGATGATCTCGACGATGGTATGGGGAGACTGCCATCCGTGGCGGGTCAGCTCGGGGTTGTAGACCCGGATATAGGGCTCGATGCCGGTACGGTGGTTGAGGGCATTCCACAGACTGAGGGCGGCGCCATAGAGATCGCTGTCATTGCGGTCATGCAGATCAGTGCTGGCCATGTTGCCGTAGAACTTGGCAACGAAACATTCGACCAGGGAGGCACTGTTTTTCGGCAATTTCTGGTGGATCAGACTGAGAACGTTTTCGAGCAGAACGGATGTAGGGGCGTCTTTCAATGCCATTGCTAGTTTCCTTATCGGACGACATCACAGACACGGCGACATCCACCCAGGATGCGCGCCGGTACAGAGTTGCAGCGAAGTGTAATGGCTTGGATCAAGGAAGGCGAGCAAAGGTGATAACGGGATGTTAAAAACAAGGGACAGATCACGGCTTGGGTTGTGATAAATTTTGCCAAGTTGGCAAAATTCAGAAAATCGCACTGGTTGCCGCGCCATTTACCGGATAGATAGTGACTTAAAGCAGATATTTACCCGGATTGATGTTCAAGTTTTGTTAATTTATGCGTTCCAGGGAAATGAAGCGATGATCGTCCTGGGTTTTCAGTCGAAAGTAGCCGTGAACGCCGCTCTCCGACACAAAACGCCGGATTTTCTCCAACCCCAGCTCCAGGGTCAGACCCTGCTCGGTACGTACCACCAGGCGGTTCACCTGCCCCTGGTACATCAACATGATCTCGTCGCGGCCAAGGGAGAGCCGAAAAGTGTATTGCCTCATGTCACCTCCTGGTCATCCATGAAAAACGGGCAGGAGAGCCAGACTCCCCTGCCCGCCGTCGTGACGCTTATTGTGCCAGCGCCTTGCTCACCTTCTCGAACAGATCCCGCGCCAGCCCGTCCAGGTTGGCCAGGCGGGTCAGCTCGGCGCGAACCAGCGCCTTGCGCCCCTCATCGAGCCGCTTGAACTGGATAAGCGGGGTGATGAGGCGGGACGCCACCTGGGGATTGACCTCGTTGAGCTCGATCAAGAGATCGGTCAGGAAGCGATAGCCGCTGCCATCGGCGGCGTGGAACTGCACCTGGTTGTTCATGGCGAAGCTGCCGATGAGCGCCCGCAGCCGGTTCGGGTTGCGGATGCTGAAGGTCGGGTGCGCCATCGCCTGCTTCACGTCATCGAGCACATCCTTGGCCGGCTTGGCGCCCACCAGCCGCAACCAGTTGTCCAGTACCAGGCCATCATGGGCCCACTTGCCTTCGAAGTCGGCCAAAAGCGCGGCGCGGCACGGCAGCAGATGGCTGTTGGCCACCTGGAGTGCAGCCAGGGTGTCGGTCATGTTGTCGGCGGCCCCGTACTGCTCGCGCACCAGGGTATCGGCCTTCGCGGCATCCAGCGCCGCCAGATAACCCAGCACCACGCCCTTGAGGGCCCGTTTGGCCATGTCGGCATGGACCACCTGATAAGCCGACAGACGCAGGCTCTCGTAGCACGCCAGCAGGCGGTCGCCGAAGGCGTGGGCCAATGCGGTCTGGATCCCGTTGCGCACCTGGTGGATGGCGTCGATATCGGCCACCTCGAACAGCTCGGCCAGGGTCGCCTCTCCCGGCAGGGCCAGGATCTCTGCCTTGAGGGCGGGATCCAGTGCAGCCTCGTCCAGAATGGCAACAAAGGCCGCCAGCAGGGTGTGGGAGAGTTCAACCCTCTGCCCGTGCTGGACCCGCGCCACCCCGTCGATCACCGCCTTGTTGATCAGCATCTGCGCCGCATCCCAGCGGGCAAACTCGTTGCGGGCATGGCGCATCAGGAAGGCCAGGGCCTCGTCGCTATAGTCATAGTGCAGCTTGACCGGGGCGGAGAAGTCCCGCAGCAGGGAGGGTACCGGTCTGACCGGCACCCGATCGAATTCGAAAGTCTGCTGTGCTTCCAGCACGTCCAGCACATTGCCGATGGCCTTGCCCTGGTATTGCAGCGGGATGACGGCACCCTGTGCATCGTAGAGCTCGATGTCGAGGGGGATATGCAGCGGCAGCTTTTGTGGCTGATCCTGGGTCGGCGGGGTGTGCTGGCTCACGTGCAGACGATAAACACCACTCGTGGCATCGTACTCGTCGGTCACGGTGAGCTCGGGGGTGCCGGACTGGCTGTACCAGCGGCGGAAGCGAGCGAGATCCACCCCGGAGGCATCCTCCATCGCCTGCACGAAGTCGTCGCAGGTGGCGGCAGAGCCGTCGTGACGCTCGAAGTAGAGGCGCATGCCCGCCTGGAAGGCGTCCTCCCCCAGCAGGGTGTGCATCATTCGGATCACTTCAGAGCCCTTCTCGTAGACGGTCAGGGTGTAGAAGTTGTTCATCTCAATCACCACATCCGGGCGGATGGGGTGGGCCATGGGGCCGGCATCTTCGGCAAACTGCGGACCGCGCACGGTGCGCACGTTGTTGATGCGGTTGACGCCGCGCGACCCCAGATCGGAGGAGAACTCCTGATCCCGGAACACCGTCAGCCCCTCTTTGAGGCTTAACTGGAACCAGTCGCGGCAGGTGACACGGTTGCCGGTCCAGTTGTGGAAGTATTCGTGGCCGATCACCCGCTCGATGCCGTGGTAGTCCGCATCGGTGGCAGTGGCCGGGTTGGCCAGCACGAACTTGGAGTTGAAGATGTTGAGCCCCTTGTTCTCCATGGCCCCCATGTTGAAAAAGTCCACCGCCACGATCATGTAGATGTCGAGGTCATACTCAAGGCCGAAACGCTGCTCGTCCCAGCGCATGGAGTTGATGAGGCTCTCCATGGCGAAACCGGCGCGGTCCAGGTTGCCCTTGTCCACGAAGATCTCGAGCGCCACCTGGCGGCCGCTTTTGGTAATGAAGTGGTTGCGTTCCACATCGAAGTCACCGGCAACCAGGGCAAACAGGTAACTCGGTTTGGGGAAGGGATCCTGCCACTGCACGAAGTGGCGACCGTCGTCCAGATCGCCGCTCGCGACCTTGTTGCCATTGGAGAGCAGATAGGGGTACTTGGCCTTGTCGGCGGTGATGCGGGTACTGTAACGGGCCAGGATGTCTGGCCTGTCCATGTAATAGGTGATACGACGAAAGCCCTCGGCCTCGCACTGGGTGCAATAGGCATCGCCGGATTTGTAGAGCCCCTCCAGCGCCGTGTTGGCGGCGGGATCGATGTCGGTGACCACGGTCAGCACGCACTCGGCCGGCAGGTTGAACAGAGTCAGGCTGCTCTCTCCCTGCTCGTATTGCTGATAGGGCACGCCATCCACACTGACGCTGACAAGGTCAAGCCCCTCGCCGTCCAGCACCAGGGGTTCGTTGTGATCGCCGCTGCGACGCAAACGGGAGATGGCGGTGACCCGGGTCAGGGGCTCTTGCAGCTGAAAATCGAGATCCAGACTGTCACACCAATAGAGGGGAGCCTGGTAATCCTGGCGATATTTGGCCGTCATGGCCTGAGGTTGTTCAGTCATTATTGTGTGCTTCCACGCTTTGTTATTGACGTGTCAGAGGCTGTCACAAGGCTCGGACAGGGTCAAATAGTTTGCATTCAGGCAAAAGAAAGGGCGACCCGAGTCGCCCTTGTCATTTCGTTGCCAGCATCAGCTATTCTTGCTGAGGGTGGCCAGATCCGCCGTGATGTTGGCCGCTTCCACCTGGTATTCGTCAGGTGCCTCGAAATCGGTCGGCAGTTCATCCAGGCTCTTCACCGTCGGCTTGCCAAGACGGGTCAGCCGCTCATTGGCTCGCGCCAGCGCCTTCTCGTCCTGTTTGGCCTGTTCAGCCAGCCGCTCGGCTTCGTTCAGGGAGACCGACTTCTTGTCCTTGTCCGCCTGATACTCCTTGATGTCCTGCAGCACATAGGCAAATTCCGGATCCTTGGTGATCCGTGCCTCGTGGGCCGCTTTCAGCTTGGGCAGCAGGCTGGAGAAGTCCCCCAGTCGCTCGTAGCTGGCCGAGGCAATCTTGTCCCAGGGCAAGGCGTTGAACTCGCGGCTCTCCCCCGTCTCCCCCGGCGCTACCGCAGTCGGGAAGGCGATATCGGGTGCAACGCCCTTGTTCTGGGTGCTGCCGCCATCGATACGGTAGAACTTGGCGATGGTGTACTGCACGTGACCCAGCGGCTGCTCGTAGAAGTCATAGACCTTGGCGAGGCTGCGATGCTGCTGCACCGTCCCCTTGCCGAACGAGTTTTCGCCGAGGATCAGCGCACGACCATAGTCCTGCATGGCGGCAGCGAAGATCTCGGAGGCCGAGGCGCTGTAGCGGTCGATCATCACCGACATGGGGCCACCGTAGTAGACATTGCCGTCGTCGTCGCCATTGACGGTGATGCGACCCATGTGATCACGGATCTGCACCACGGGGCCGCTGGCAAAGAAGAGACCGCTCAGGGCGGAGGCTTCCGTCAGGGCACCGCCACCGTTGCCGCGCAGATCGACGATGAGGCCGTCGATCTTCTGCTTGTTGAGGCTGGAGATCTCCTTGATCACGTCGTCGTGCAGGTTGACGTAGAAGCTCGGGATCTCGAGCACGCCGATCTTCTTGCCCTCGGCGGTGATCACCTTGGACTTGGCGGCTCTGTCTTCCAGACGCACCTTGTCACGCACCAGCTCCACCAGCTCGGTCTTGGCGGTCGCGCCCTTGCCGCGCTGGATCTCCAGCTTCACCTTGCTGCCCTTGGGCCCCTTGATGAGCTCGACCACGTCGTCAAGACGCCAGCCTATGACATCCACAATCTTGCCGTCGTCCTGCCCCACCCCGGTGATCTTGTCATCGGGTTTCAGGTGATTGGACTTGGCCGCCGGGCCGCCTGGCACCAGGGAGCGGATGACGGTGAAGTCATCTTCCGCCTGCAGCACGGCACCAATCCCCTCCAGCGAGAGGTTCATCTCGGTGTTGAACCGATCGGCGCTGCGCGGAGACAGATAGCTGGTGTGCGGTTCAATGGCGCGGGCGAAGGAGTTCATGAAGAGCTGGAACACGTCCTCGCTCTCGGTCTGGGACATCCGCTTGATGGCGTTGTTGTAACGCTTGCCAAGCAGCTCCTTGATCTCGGGCCACTCCTTGCCGCTGAGCTTGAGGCTCAGGGCATCGAACTTGACCCGCTGACGCCACAGCTCGTTGAGCTCGGCTTCATCCTTGGGCCAGAGAGCCCCTTCCCGATCGAAGACGTAATTGTCTTTCTGGGTAAAATCGAAGGGAGTGTCGAGCAGTTTGAGGGCGTATTCGAACCGCTCGTACCGCCGCTGCTGACTCAGGTTGAACATCTCGTAGGCCGGAGCCAGTCGCCCTCGCTCGAGGTCGGTGTCAAAACCGGTACGATATTTCTCAAAACGGCTGATGTCAGAGGCCAGAAACAGGTTGCGGCTGTAGTCCAGATTCTCCAGATACTTGTCAAAGATCACGGAGGAAAAGGCGTCGTCCAGCTTGAACTGTTTGTAGTGGGAGCGGGTAAACAGATTGGCAATTCGCTTGCTGGCCGTAGCATGTTGGCTCTCTTGAGCCAACACAGGCAAATCACTTTCCTTGAGCACCGGTTCGATGGCCTGTGCGAGCCCGGCAAGCGCCAGGCTACAGGCAACGAGTGAAAAACGAATCACGCCATGCTTCAACATTCGTCTCCTTAGAGAACCAGATGCTCGAACTTGACCCGCAACATCATGCCGGTCTGCAATTGAACCTGTACGTCATCCTTGGTCACTTCCTTGATGGTCGCAGGCACAGGGGACTTGCCCAGCACGACGCGAACGCCCTGCTCGACTTTCAGGGTAGCGGCATCCACTTTCACCAGCGGCGCATCGGCGACCGGTGCAGCCTTGGGAGCAGGGGCGGACTTGGGCTTGTCGGAGCGAGGAGCGTCAGCCTTGCGCGGCGCGTTGCGACGCGGCTGCTTGGGCTTGTCTTCCTTCTCCTTGGTGTTGGTGCGGCGGCTGGCAAAGACACGTTCCTTGCTCTCCTTGAGCGCCTGTTTGGCATGCTCGATGTGCTCTTCGGTGAGCAGCTCGCCCGGGTTGCCGTCCAGATCGACACGGGCCTGGCCAGCCTTGAGGCCATGCAGGTAACGCCAGCTGGAGGTGTATTGACGCAGAGCAGAGCGCAGCATGGTCTTGGAGACTCTCTCGTCATCAGCAAGACGCGCGGCCAGATCCTGGAAGATGCCAATCTTGAGTGGCTTGGCCTCTCCTTCAGCGATGAAGCAGGCCGGGAATTTCTCGACCAGGTAGGCGACGATCTCTTTACTGTTCTTCAGCTTTTCAGTGTTTTCCATGTATAACCTTGGCTTTCATATAGACGCACGGGCATGCCCGAACACAACAAAGGCCCCATTATAGAGAGCTTGGGACCTTTTGCGAACCATCTAGCAATGACTTAGAGCATGCTTTCCAAAATTTGCACCGTTTCTTCGAGGCCAATCCGGTCCTGCTCGTCAAAGCGGTTAAAGATTGGACTGTCGATGTCCAGCACCCCGATGATCTCCCCGCCACGGCGCAGCGGGATCACGATTTCCGAGTTGCTGGCACCGTCGCACGCAATGTGCCCCGCGAACTGGTGCACGTCGTCCACCAGCTGGGTCTTGCCCTCGGCCACCGCTGTGCCACAGACGCCGCGCCCGACCGGGATGCGCACACAGGCCGGCTTGCCCTGGAACGGGCCGAGAACCAGGGTCTCGCCCTGCAGCAGGTAGAAACCAACCCAGTTGATGTCAGCCAGTTCCTGATTGAGCAAGGCAGACAGGTTTGCCAGGGTGGCGATCATGTCGGGTTCGCCCTCCAGCAATGCCTGGGCCTGCTGGTTGAGCGTGCGATAAAATGCTTGTTTTTCAATCATGATTAAATGAACTTCACTCCTTGATAATCAATGCAAGGTACCGTCCTGCCTGAAAATTTCAAATCAATTTTCAATTATCCCCCCTCCTGGGGCTCGATGAGAGTCCGTTCAACGTGCCGCGCCCAACGTCAGTTGATGGCGCTGGCCATTGCTCCACTCGATGGTCAGGAGCCAGTCCATCGCCTCGGTCGTACAACTTCCCACCTGGGTCACCCCTCGCCACCCCGCATCGCTGGCTTCAAACAGCACGGGGATGAGCCCCATGAACATCTCCTTGCCCTCGAGCCAGGCCTTGACCGGCGTGATGGCCGGCACACCCCCTTGAAGGCGCAGGACAAAGTCATGTTCAGGGCGGATCGGCAAGCCATCGATGCTGACCGTCAGCGGGCGATCCCCGACGATGAGGCGGCAGGGGCTGTGGGACAGATCACAAATCTGAACATTGGTGTCCTCTTCATGATCGCTTCCAGTGCCTGAAAACCAGGTACGATAGGCCATCAGGGAGAGCAAAATGACCAGCACCATGGACAGGTGGACGATTTTGCGTGAAGTGAGTCTCTCTTTCATGAAAAAACAGCTCTGTAAGGTACTTTGAAAATGTAATTTTCGTGATCTGGCGCAAGGTAAAAACTGGCGGACATGAGGCCCGCTGGAGCCAAATATATCACTGTTTGTACTGTTATTTTACCGGTCATTTCAGTATCATTCTCAATGAATTTTCATTTAACCACCTTTTGCTTTTCCTTTTATTAACAGATGTTAACGGGAGGATTTTGCAAAACCGGGGTGAAAATGGCCCAGGACACCGGGCAACACAAACAACAGCATCGGAAGCGGAATACAACGATGAGCCATACAACAAACCACCCTGAGTACAACTACACCGTTGTGCGCCAGTTCACCGTCATGACGATTGTCTGGGGTATCGTCGGCATGTCGGTGGGTGTATTGATTGCAGCCCAGCTGATCTGGCCTGCCCTCAACTTCGACACCCCCTGGCTGACGTACAGCCGTCTGCGTCCCCTGCATACCAATGCGGTCATCTTCGCATTTGGTTGCAGCGCCCTGATGGCCACCTCCTTCTACGTGGTGCAACGCACCTGTCAGGTCCGGCTGTTTGGTGGTCCCCTCGCCTCCTTCGTGTTCTGGGGCTGGCAGGCGATCATTCTGTCTGCAGCCATCTCGCTGCCGCTGGGGTACACCACCTCCAAAGAGTACGCCGAGCTGGAGTGGCCCATCGACATCGCCATCGCCGTGGTCTGGGTGAGCTATGCCATCGTCTTCTTCGGCACCTTGGTCAAGCGCACCACCTCCCACATCTATGTGGCGAACTGGTTCTTCGGTGCCTTCATCATCACGGTGGCCGTGCTGCACATCGTCAACAACATGGAAGTGCCCCTCTCCGGCATGAAGTCCTACTCCATGTACTCCGGTGCCATGGATGCCATGGTGCAGTGGTGGTATGGCCACAACGCGGTGGGCTTCCTGCTGACGGCGGGCTTCCTTGGCATGATGTACTATTTCGTGCCCAAGCAGGCGGGTCGCCCCGTCTACTCCTACCGCCTCTCTATCGTGCACTTCTGGGCGCTGATCTCCCTCTATATCTGGGCCGGTCCGCACCACCTGCACTATACCGCCCTGCCTGACTGGGCTCAGTCGCTGGGCATGGTGATGTCCCTCATCCTGTTCGTGCCCTCCTGGGGCGGCATGATCAACGGCATCATGACCCTCTCGGGTGCCTGGCACAAGCTGCGTTATGACCCCATCCTGCGCTTCCTGATCGTCTCCCTGTCGTTCTACGGCATGTCGACCTTCGAAGGCCCCATGATGGCGATCAAGACCGTCAACGCCCTCTCCCACTACACCGACTGGACTATCGGTCACGTTCACTCCGGTGCCCTGGGCTGGGTTGCCATGGTGTCCATCGGTGCCGTCTACCACCTGATCCCGAACCTGTTCGGGCAGGGGCGCATGTACAGTATCAAGCTCATCAACGTCCACTTCTGGCTGGCCACCGTGGGCACCGTGCTCTATATCGTCGCCATGTGGATTTCCGGTGTGATGCAGGGACTGATGTGGCGTGCGGTCAACGACGACGGCACCCTGACCTACAGCTTCGTGGAGGCGCTGCAAGCTTCCTATCCCTTCTACTTCGTGCGCTTCCTGGGTGGCTGCTTCTTCGTCACCGGCATGCTGCTGATGGCCTACAACGCCTATCGCACCGTCACTGCGCCCAAGGGTTCCCTGGAACCCGTCGCACAGCCAGCCTGATTTGAAGGGGTTTAAAGCATGAGCAACAACAACCGTCACGAGATTTTTGAAAAAAGCGTCCCCATGCTGGTCATTGGCATCATCTTCGCCATCAGCCTGGGGGGCCTGGTGGAAATCACCCCCCTGTTCTTCCAGAAGCAGACCAACGAGCCGGTGGAGGGCCTCAAACCCTACACCGCCCTGCAGATGGAAGGACGCGACATCTACATCCGCGAAGGCTGCACCGTCTGCCACAGCCAGATGATCCGCCCGTTCCGCGCCGAGACCGAACGCTACGGCCACTACTCAGTTGCCGGCGAGAGCGTCTGGGAGCACCCCTTCCTGTGGGGCTCCAAGCGTACCGGTCCGGATCTGGCCCGGGTCGGCGGCCGCTACTCCGATGACTGGCATCGCGCCCACCTCATCAACCCGCGTGATGTGGTGCCCGAGTCCAACATGCCGGCCTTCCCCTGGCTCGAGACCAATGTGCTGAGCGGCGAGCTGACTGGCAAGAAGCTGGCTCTGTTCCGGGATCACTTCGGCGTGCCCTATACCGATGCCGACATCGCTGGCGCCGGTGAGGCCGTCAAGGGCAAGACCGAGCTGGATGCGCTGATCGCCTATCTGCAATCACTGGGCCATGCCCTGAAATAAGGAGTCGGGATATGGATTACGGCACATTTCGCGGCCTGTACACCCTGCTGCTGATGGTCATCATGATTGGCATCATCGTCTGGGCCTACAGCAAGCGCCGCAAGGCTTCTTTCGACGAGGCCGCCAACCTGGTTTTTGCCGATGACGAGCAACCCAGTGCTGATAACAAGAACGCAGGAGCGAAGCAATAATGAGCACTCTGTTTAGCATTTTTGTGACCGTCATAAGCCTTGGCACCATTCTCGGCTGCTTCCTGCTGCTGGCCTGGTGCATGAAGGACAAGATGGGAGCCGAAGAGGGCAAACCCATGGGTCACACCTTCGACGGCATCGAGGAGATCAACAATCCCCTGCCGAAGTGGTGGTCCTATATGTTCCTCTTCTTCATCGTCACCGGGCTCATCTACCTGCTCGCCTTTCCGGGCCTTGGCAACTTCAAGGGTCTGCTGGGCTGGCAAAGCTCCAACCAGGATGTGCGTTCCTTGGCCGAGTCCAAGGCGGCGGCCGAGTCTGCCAAGGCCGAAGGACGCGCGGTGGAATACGACCGGGAACTCGCCAAGGCCGACGAGATCTACGGCGCCAAGTTCCGCGAGCTGACCTATCAGGCTGACGGCAAGAGCTACAAGGAGATCACCGAGATCGCCAAGGATCCGGAAGCCTTTAAGGTGGGTCAGCGCCTGTTCCTGCAAAACTGTTCCCAGTGTCATGGCTCCGATGCCCGCGGTGGCCGCGGTTTCCCGAACCTGACCGACAGCGAATGGCAGTGGGGCGGTGCCCCCGACCAGATCAAGACCACCATCATGGGCGGTCGTCAGGGGATCATGGCCGCCTGGGGCGATATCCTGGGTCAGGACGGGGTGAAGGAGGTTGCCTCCTATGTGCTGAGCCTCTCCGGTCGCAAGGTTGATCTGGTGGAAGCCAAGAAAGGGGAGGCACGCTTTGCCATGTGCGCCGCCTGCCACGGTCCGGATGCCAAGGGCGGCATCGCCTTCGGCGCACCGGATCTCACCAACAACATCTGGCTCTATGGCGGCTCCCGTCAGGTGGTCGAACAGACCATCACCCACGGGCGCCACGGCGTGATGCCGGCCTGGAAGGACATTCTGGGGGAAGACAAGGTACATCTGCTCGCTTCCTACGTTTACAGCTTGTCCCACAACGATCGGCAAAATCAGCAGTAACATGTGATAAGCACGTGATTAATCAGCAAAAAGCCTCGACTCTTCGAGGCTTTTTGTTATCTTGTGTCGGCTGAATTACCGCCATTTCGTTAACCATTTGTTTCGGTAGCATCATGACTCAACCCTGGTATCGCCAATTCTGGCCCTGGTTCATCATCGCCCTCCCCTGCGCCGCCGTGGTAGGCAGCATCGCCACCGCCATCATTGCCAGCAAGGATGGGGTCAACCTGGTGGCGGAGGACTACTACAAGCAGGGCAAGGAGATTAACCAGGATCTCAGCAAGTTCGATCGCGCCGAGGCGCTCGGCATCCGTATCGCCCTCAATGTCAGCGACAAGGAGCTGACGTTAAATCCACTGTCCGGGGATTTCCCCCTCGGGCAGGCACTGCACCTCTCCCTGTTTCATCCCACGTTGGCGGGCCTGGACAGCGAACATCTGCTGACGGCCGATGGCAAGGGAGTCTATCGCCTGATGCTCGACAAGCCCCTCACCGGCAAGTGGCACGTGCGGGTCGATGCCTTCAACCATGAATGGCGCCTCCAGGAGACGGCACAACTGCCGACTCAGGCAGCGATTGAGCTCGATCCCAAGGGACGTTGAATCACGAAGGCAGGGTGATCGGCACGCCGGTCAGCCGCCCTTCTCCCCGACCCGGCCTGCAGGGCTGCATCAAAGAGGGATGATCACCATGACCGGCTGTTTTCACTGTGGTGAACCGGTTCCCACTGGCAGTAA
The DNA here is from genome assembly GCF_027705505.1 of Aeromonas sp. QDB56. NCBI lineage: Bacteria > Pseudomonadati > Pseudomonadota > Gammaproteobacteria > Aeromonadales > Aeromonadaceae > Aeromonas > Aeromonas sp. QDB56. The sequence goes on along the minus strand of NZ_JAPDBZ010000049.1, from coordinate 8,015 downwards.
CTTTACTCTCGAGATCAAAGGCATCGTTCAGCCGATGTGTTGCCCTGGCTGTCAGGCCGTGGCACAGACCATTCTCGAATGCGGCCTCGCCAGTTATTACGAACACCGCACCGCTCCCGGCATCAAGGGGGAACTGGTGCCCGAAGAGCTCGCCGCCCTCACCCACTACGATCTGGCGGAGGTGCAGCAGGAGTTCGTCACCGACACCGGTACGGGTCGCGAAACTACGCGCGAGATCCAACTGACGGTGGAAGGTTTGACCTGCGCCGCCTGTGCCTGGCTCATCGAGCGGCACCTGATGACCCTGCGCGGTCTGCGTTACATCAACGTCAATACCACCACCCATCGCGCCCGCATCAAGTGGGATCCGGCCCAGCTCTCTTTGAGCGACATTCTCAAGGGCTTTGCCAGGGTCGGCTATCGCGCCTATCCCTTCCAGACTCATCAGCAGGAAGCGCTCTACGCCAAAGAGGTGCGCAGCTACATGTTCCGCATGGCGCTGGCCGGCCTTGGCTCCATGCAGGTGATGATGTGCGCCGTGGCACTCTACATGGACCTCTTCATCAGCGTGGAAGAGGAGTTCATGATCTACTTCAAGTGGATAAGCCTTCTGCTCTCCACCCCCATCATGATCTACTCGGCCCAGCCTTTTTACGTGGGGGCATGGCGCAGCCTGAAGCAGGGGCACCTCTCCATGGATGTTTCGGTGTCGCTGGCACTGATCGGCGCCTTCGTCGCCTCCATCTGGGCCACGGTCTTCAACACGGGTGAGGTCTATTACGACTCCATCACCATGTTCGTCTTTTTCCTGCTGTTGGGCCGTCTGCTGGAACTACGAGCGAGGCGCAAGGCGTCGGAGTCGAGCTCCAACCTGGCGCGTCTGGTGCCCATCATGGCGACCCGCATCGATGATGACGGCGAACACGAGGTGGCCGCCAAGACGCTGCGAGTCGGAGACAGGGTGCGGGTACTCGCGGGGGCCACCCTGCCGGCAGACGGCATCGTCACCTTGGGCCAGGCCAGCCTCAACGAATCCATGCTGACTGGCGAACAGTTGCCTCTGCTCAAGCAGGCCGGGGATCCCGTCTATGCAGGCACCATCAATACCGATGCCCCCCTGGAGATCCGGGTCAGCCATCCCATTGAAGAGTCGCGTCTGGCCCAGATCATGCGCCTGCAGGATCATGCTCTGGACGACAAGCCCGCCATCGCCCAACTGGCGGACGTGCTGTCGCGCCACTTTATCCTGGTGCTCCTGATCATTGCGGCCGCGGTCTGGACCTTCTGGCATTTTCATCAGCCCGAGCGGGCCTTCTGGGTCACCCTGGCGGTGCTGGTGGCGACCTGTCCCTGCGCCCTCTCGCTGGCCACCCCGACCGCACTGACCTCGGCCACTGCCAACCTGACCCGCAGCGGCATCCTGCTGCGCTGCGGCCACGTGCTGGACATTCTGACCCGGGCCAACCGCATCGTGATGGACAAGACGGGAACCCTGACCACGGGCAACATCAGCCTGGTGAGCACCCAGCCCCTCGGCGAGCTCGACGCAGCCCGCTGCCTCGCACTCGCCCATGCCCTGGAGACCTACTCCGAGCACCCCATCGCCCGTGCGTTTCGAAGCAAACCACTGGCGGACGGGGTGCCGCTCGCCGCCAGCGACGTCACCCCCGTCATCGGCCACGGCGTGCAGGGAGTAATTGAGGGCAAGCATTACCGCATCGGCAGTGCACGCTGGCTCGAACTGGCGCAAGAAGAGAATGCCGCTCAAGGGCTGACCATCTATCTGGCCGATGAACACGGACTGCTGGCCCGTTTCATCCTGGCCGACACGCTGCGCCCCGATGCCGGTGCACTGATCCAGGCCTTCAAGGAGGCAGGCCTGCAAACCACCATTCTCACCGGCGACGGTTCGGACCAGGCGGACATGCTGGCCCGCGAGCTGGGGGTCGATGAGCTGGTAAAAGGGGTAACCCCGGACGGCAAGCTGGCCTATCTCAAGGCCCGGGAAGCGGCCGGGGATATCAGCATCATGGTGGGAGATGGCATCAACGACGCCCCTGTGCTGGCCGGCGCCCACGCGTCCTTTGCCATGGCGGGGGGCACGGATCTGGCCAAGAACAGTGCCGACGCCATCCTGCTGGCCGACGATCTCTCCCGTCTGCTGGCCGCCCGGGCCCTGGCCCTGCGCACTCGCAAGATCATCAAGGAGAACTTTGCCTGGTCCATCGGCTACAACCTGCTTGTGCTGCCGCTGGCTGCAAGTGGCTGGCTCCCCCCTTATCTGGCGGCTGCTGGCATGTCCCTGAGCTCCCTCATCGTGGTCACCAACTCCATGCGGCTCAACCGGTGAGCAGCCATCTGGCATCCTCCCGGGTGGCGGCACCTCTTGCCTCGCCGGGTTATCATCCCCCTTTCACCACAGGGTCCGCGCCATGAACATTATCTTCGTCCTCATCCCCATCGCCATCCTGTTCGTTGTCATTGCCGGCGCCGTCTTCTTCTGGGCCATCCGCTCCGAGCAGTTCGAGGATCTCGACAGGCAGGGCTCCAACATCCTGTTTGACGAGGAGCAGCGCCCCTTGCCCCCCTCTGAACAACAAGCAGAACAGGAAAACAGGCCCCATGACCAGCAGCCTTGACCTCATGGGCGCCCTGCTGGTCGGGCTTGCCGGTGCCGGCCACTGTATCGGCATGTGTGGCGGCGTGTCCGCAGCGCTCTCCATGGCCATACCTGCCGAGAAGCAGCATTTTTGGGGCAGGCTCGGTTATCTGCTCAACTACAACCTGGGGCGCATCCTGAGCTATGTGCTGGCGGGCGCGCTGGTGGGCGGCTTGCTCGCCACCACCACGGAGATAGGCGCTGGCAAACACGCCCTGGCAGGGCTTCGCCTCATCGCCGCCCTGCTGATGATAGCGCTCGGCCTCTACTTGGCTGGCTGGTGGCATGGCGTCTTGCTGCTCGAGCGCATCGGTGCGAAGTTCTGGCCTCTCATCAAGCCGCTGGCAGGCAGGTTTCTCCCGTTTACATCAGCCAGGCAGGCCCTCCCCTTTGGCATGATATGGGGCTGGCTCCCTTGCGGCCTCGTCTACTCCATGCTGACCTGGAGCGCTGCCGCAGGCTCCGCGAGTGGCGGGGCACTCATCATGCTCTTTTTCGGCCTCGGCACCCTGCCGACCCTGTTTGCGCTAGGGGGGCTGGCAGACCGATTGCGCTACTGGCTCACCCTGCGCAGCCTGCGCCTTGGGGGCGCCTTGCTGCTTATTGCCTACGGGATCCACACCCTCTGGATCGGGATGGCGTCCTTTTGAAACCCTATCCAAAACGGATGAGATGGTGGTAAACTTGTTTGATATAAATCAATTATTCATTTGAGCCTATGATCCCGGACAAGAAACCTGGCAGACGTATTCAGAGCGGTGGCTGTGCAATTCATTGCCAGGATTGCAGCATCAGCCAGCTCTGCATCCCCTTCACCCTGAACGATAACGAGCTCGATCAGCTCGACAGCATCATCGAGCGCAAAAAGCCGTTCCAGAAGGGTGAAGAGTTGTTCAAGGCCGGCGATGAGCTCAAGTCGCTCTATGCCATACGTTCCGGGACCATCAAGTCATACACCATCACCGAACAGGGTGACGAACAGATCACCGCCTTCCACCTCGCCGGTGATCTGGTCGGTTTCGACGCCATCCACAAGCAGGCCCACCCCTCCTTCGCCCAGGCGCTGGAAACCGCCATGGTGTGCGAAATACCGTTCGATGTGCTCGACGACCTCTCTGGCAAGATGCCCAAACTGCGCCAGCAGATCATGCGGCTGATGAGCAACGAGATCATGGGCGACCAGGAGATGATACTGCTGCTCTCCAAAAAGAACGCCGAAGAGCGCCTCGCTGCCTTCCTGCACAATCTCTCGGTTCGTTTCTCCGAGCGCGGCTTCTCCGCCAAGGAGTTCCGCCTCTCCATGACCCGTGGAGACATCGGCAACTACCTCGGTCTCACCGTCGAGACCATCAGCCGCCTGCTGGGCCGTTTCCAGAAATCCGGTCTCATCAGCGTCAAAGGCAAATACATTACTGTACTGGACAACGTTGCCTTGGGCGTCATGGCCGGAGCCACTCGTCCTCCCTGCGGTTAATCCCCGTTTATTCCCTTTTTTGCCGGATCGGATCACCCTGAAATTTGATCCGGCACACCTTCCCGTCTCCCCCCTTGGACTAAGCTGTAATAGCTAAAGAGTTGCCATCATTGGCCTTTTTGCTAAGGAGGAGAACATGGTCAAGTACCGAAACATTCTGGTGGTGATCAATCCCGAGGAGGAGCGCCAGATCGCGCTCGAGCGCGCGGTCAAGGTCGCCGAGCTGGATGAGGGTGCCCAGCTGACCCTGCTCCTGACGATTTACGACTTCTCTTACGAGATGACCGCCATGCTCTCGGCAGACGAGCGGGAAGAGATGCGCCATGGTGTCATCGCCCAGCGTCGGGAGTGGCTCGACGAGATCCTCACTCCCTATCGGGCCAGAGGGCTGGAATGCGAAGTGAAAGTGCTTTGGCACAACCGTCCCTTCGAGTGCGTCATTCAGGAAGTGCTGGAACAGCGTCACGATCTGGTCGTCAAGGCTACTCACAAACACTCCTTCCTGCAAACCTTCATCTTCACCCCCACCGACTGGCACCTGCTGCGCAAATGCCCCTGTCCGGTTCTGCTGGTAAAAGAAGGGCACTGGCAACGGGGGGGCAACCTGATTGCCGCCATCAACTGCTCGAGCGATGACAAGGAGCAGAAGGTGCTTAACGAGCGGATCACCCGCGAGGGGATCGCCATCGCCGAGCTGCTTGGTGCCAGTCTCTATCTGGTCAACACCTACCCGGGCACCCCGGTCAATGTCGCCATCGAACTGCCAGAGTTCGATCCCAACGCCTACAACGATGCCATTCGCAAACACCATGAAGATCTGCTGCGGGAACATGCCGATCAATTCGGCATCAACCACATGTGGACCAAGGTGGCGGAAGGCTTGCCGGAGGAGGTGCTGCCGGACATGGCGGACGATCTGAATGCCACCCTGATGATCATGGGATGCGTCGGCCGTACCGGCCTCTCTGCCGCCCTGCTTGGCAACACCGCCGAGCACGTGGTGGACAGGCTCAACTGCGACATTCTCATCCTCAAACCCGACGATTACAGCTGCCCTGTGGATGACAGGCGTCATCCTGCATAAGCGTTTCTTGCCCTCCCCCGGGACATGGCTATAATAAGCCGCTTATTTTTGTCCCGGGTTTGAGGCCATGCTAGAAGAGCTTAACGCCAAAGAGAAATACAGTTTCAACAAGCTGCAGAAACGTCTGCGGCGCAACGTGGGCCAGGCCATCGCCGACTTCAACATGATTGAAGAGGGTGACAAGATCATGGTCTGCCTGTCTGGCGGCAAGGACAGCTTTGCCATGCTCGACATCCTGATGAGCCTGAAGGCCAGCGCCCCCATCCATTTCGATCTGGTGGCCGTCAACCTGGATCAGAAGCAACCCGGCTTCCCCGAGCACGTGCTGCCCGAATACCTGAGCACTCTCGGCATCGACTTCAAGATCGTGGAAGAAGATACCTATTCCATCGTCAAGGAGAAGGTACCGGAGGGCAAGACTACCTGCGCGCTCTGCTCCCGCCTGCGCCGCGGCATTCTGTATCGCACCGCCCAGGAGCTGGGCTGTACCAAGATCGCCCTTGGCCATCACCGTGACGACATCCTCGAGACCCTGTTCCTCAACATGTTTTACGGTGGCAAGCTCAAATCCATGCCCCCCAAGCTGGTGAGCGACGATGGCAAGAACGTGGTGATCCGCCCCCTGGCCTACTGCAAGGAGAAAGATCTGGTGCGCTATGCCGAGGTCAAGGCCTTCCCCATCATCCCCTGCAACCTGTGCGGCTCCCAGGAGAACCTGCAGCGCCAGGCCATCAAGCAGATGATGCAGGAGTGGGATCGCCGCTTCCCAGGCCGTCTCGAGACCATGTTCACCGCCATTCAGGACGTGATCCCGAGCCACCTGCTCGATCACCAGCTGTTTGACTTCAAGAGCATCAATCGCGACTCCGGCATCATCGACGGTGGCGACAAGGCATTTGATCCGCCCGAGCTGCCCAAGGTGCCGCTGCTGGACATCGACGAGATGGACATGCTGGACGTGATTGAGGTGCGCTAAGCCCCGTCACCCACAAAAAAGGAGCGCCAGGCGCTCCTTTTTTCATTCTGGCAATCTGCGGACTCGGGTCGCTACTCCTTGTGTAGCCAGGGGGTCAGGCGCAGGATCTCCCCTTGCAGTTGCAGCTTGCCCTGGGCAAACCCCTTCAGCTGCGCATTGCTGAGCAGCAGTTGCCCCTGCTGCCAGGAGACGGCCTCCTGACGGGCACCCTCCACAAGGTAGGCTGTGCCTGCGGGCGCCACCATGGAGATCCGCACCCCTTCCATCTTGGGCAGGAAATACTGGCCGACCATGCCGGCCATCTTGTCGAGCAATCGCTGCATCTGCTGCTGACGCGAGACAAGTTCGGCCAGCGGCACCTCGGGTGTGGCGGGGGCGTCAGCCATCACCTGTACCGACAGATCACAGGCGGCGTGGGCCTCGGTGAGCCCCACCACCACGATCGCCTTGTCGAGGTTGAGATCATCGTCATAGGGCAGACGCAGTTCGCCATCCACCGTGACCTCGGCGGGCACATCCCTGTCCGGGGTCGAGACCCGGGCCGAGGTGAGCCCGCAGCGCCGACCGTTCTGTTGACTGGCCAGATAAAAGCCCAGTCTGGCGTGGCCAAATTCCCCCTTGGCGAAGGTCTTCATCTGGCTGTAGAAGGTGCCGTAGTCGAGTTCAAGGGACGGCTCAGCCTGTCCCAGCATGGGCATCAGCAGGAGCGCCGCCATCCCGTATCGCTTGTTCATATGCCATCCTTTTGCATCATGCTCCGGGCGGGTCGACACCGGCTGACCCCTGGTATTCCATTATGCGTTGAAATGATCCGGGCCCTGCCCGTTGTTGCCACTGGCAACCTCGGTCACTTCGACTGCCACCCCACACAGATCCCGGTAGAGAATGCCCTTGCAGTTGAAGTAGAGCGGCGCCACCCAGATAAGTCCCAGCCCCATGGGGATGAGCGCCAGGAAGAAGAGTGCCAGCATGACCCCGTGCAGCAGCACTATGCTGGGCCAGCCCCGGGCAAAGAGCTTGAGGGAGACCAGAATGGCCTGAGCCGGGGAAAGACCGCGCTCCAGCACCAGAGGTACGGTAAACACCAGCCCCATGCCCACCAGGGCGGAAGGGATGAAGGCCAGCATCACAGGCACACCCAGCAGCTCGAACAGGGGTCCAAACAGGCTGGTGATGAGGCTGCCGAGCAGACTCAGGCTGCCCAGGCGCAGGAAGTGGCGGAAGAAGTCGAACACCTGGCTCGGCCGGGCACGTACCCCCACCGACTGCTGCAACCCCAGCATGTCGAGGGAGGAGGTCATGGGTGACATGATCACCGTGACCAGCAGGCTCAGGATCAGGGCCATATCCATATCCCCTCCTTCACGGGCGACATAGGGCGTCAGCAAGGTATTGCTCAGCAGGATCCAGATTGCCATGACCCCGGCGATGGCCAGCGCCAATCCGAAACCGGTGCGACGAGTCTGTTGCCACCCCTCTTTCAACACCCCTTGCAGGTCCAGACGATATCCCTGGCTGAGGGACTGTTCGAGGGTTCCACCGATCCGCATTCTATTACTCAATTGACTGTCCAACATTCACTGACGACTGATCCAAGGTGGCACATTATAGCGGTTTGAACCGGCATGCGTAGCCGTTTTTCCTGTTATCTTCCGTTCAGAAAGCCATTGATACCAAAGGCCTTGCAGCCCTACTTGATGAAGTTCCCCTCACCCTTGGCCCCTCTGTCCAACGGGAGTAGGATGTTGACATCCTCCCCCACCTTAGCGCTTCGCGTCACAGGAGGGGGATCCCCATTACTGGGTGATAGCTGCTCGCGCAG